>CAZLVJ010000123.1:0-1738 GCA_964562935.1 uncultured Nitrososphaerota archaeon | reverse complement strand
GACTTGTACTTCGACGCTCGCTTCAGATATCAGTTGAAGTATGGTCTCCATGTTGCTGCCCCTGCCGTAAGCCGCGTCCAAGTCCACCACGTGGACTATCTCGGCGCCCTCCCTCTCCCACTTCCTCAAGGCCTCGAGGGGCTTGATCTGATAGACCATCGCCTTGCTCATGTCGCCCATGTAGAGCCTAGCGACCTTCTTGCTCACTATGTCTATGGCCGGGATTACCTTCAACTTCCCACCTTCTTAATGGCCATCGACGCTTCTTTGGACGCTCTAGAGGATCCATTGGCAATGGGTGAAACTGAGACTTCAAGCCTAGGGACTCGAGGAAACGGGCTCGGCGACTGAGGGGACGAGCAGGCTAGGAGTTGAGCCCTCGACGGCATCGCCGACGTTTGCGATAAAGACATCTGGCACACCTTTCAGAGCGCGCCCTTGGTGCTGGGGACCCCGCTGCGGCCAATCGAGATGGCCTGTCTGAGGGCTAGCGCGAGGGCCTTAAAAGCCGCCTCGACCTTGTGGTGATCGTTCTCTCCCGATAGGACCTTCACGTGGAGTGACATCTTGGCGGCCTCCGCCATAGACCTCAGGAAGTGCAAGAGGTCCTCGGACTTTATGTCCTCCACGTAGTCTGCTCGGAGGTTAAGCTCTGCGTGAAACGAAGGCCTACCGGACAGGTCTATGGCCACTAGGGCCAGGGCCTCGTCCATCGGCACTAAGGCCCAGCCAAACCTGTTGATGCCTTCTCTGCTCCCAAGGGCTTTGACCAATGCCTCGCCCAAGGCTAAGCCAACGTCCTCCGCCATGTGGTGCTCTAAGTCCCCCTCGATGACTTTGACGCTAAGGTCGAAGGATCCGTGAAACGCCAAAGTCTTGAGCATGTGGTCTAGGAAGAGGAAGCCCGTCTCCGCGTCGCAGCGACCGCTACCGTCGAGTTCCACCTCCACCTCGACGTGGGTCTCTGCTGTCTTCCTCTCGACCCTCGCCTTCCTCAAAGAGAGCTCCTCCGAGCTCGGATATCTCACGTTGGCTCTCGTAATAAAAGCTTCTCAACCGAGGACTTCTTGACCGCGTGGCCCCTCAAGGCCCAAAGCCCTCCTCAAGGCCTTGATGAATAGCTCGTTGACCCTCCTAGGACCCACGGTCACTCTGACGCAGTTCTCCAGCAAGAGCTTCGCGCTCCTCTCCCTGACGTAGAAGCCCATGGCCTCCAACCTCTCCACCAGCTCCTCAGAGCCCATGGCCTCGACCTTGAAGAGCACGAAGTTCGCCTTCGACTCGTAGGGCCTGACCCCCTCTGTGGAGGCGAGCTCTCTCATCAAGAAGTCCCTCTCGGCCTTCACGACCTCAACGGCCCTCTTCACCTCATCCCACTTATCGAGGATCAGCCTCACGACCTCTTGGGCTATGGAGTTGACGGAGTACGGCGACTGAAGTCTGCTGATGAAGTCGTGAGCCCTCTCGCTGACGACGGCGTAGCCCACCCGCAGGCCCGCCAGCCCGGCGACCTTTGAGAAGGACCTCAAGACGACGACGTTCTCGCACTTGAGCGGCATGTCCCATAGGCTGAAGTCGCCGAAGTCGGCGTAGGCCTCGTCGACCACCAGCAGGCCCTTGAAGCCCTCGGCTATGGCCTCCACCACTTCCTTGGGCTGTTGAGTGCCCGTGGGGTTGTTGGGGGAGGCCATGAATATGGCCTTGGCGCCCTCGGCCCTCCTGAGGAGCTCGTCGACGT
>CAZLVJ010000122.1:514-1739 GCA_964562935.1 uncultured Nitrososphaerota archaeon | reverse complement strand
CTATTCACTTAACGCTTCCTCGACTTAAAAGAGCTCTGACGACTTGAGGCCTCGTGTGCTGGGCACGAGCGAGCAAATTGATCCTCTAATTCGTGAAGCTTTGCCCTTGGAGGCGGGTAGATCAGTCTATCACCGGCCTGAACTTGTATGTGTAACAGATCATGCCGCCTTCGAGTTGCTCCGGCAACCTCCTTATGGTCAGCTCCACCTCCATCCCCTCTTTGACCTCGTTAACGTCTACGTCCGTTATCTGAGCCACGACCCTCACTCCGTTTTCGAGCTCCACTATGCCAATCACGTAGGGCACCACGGCGTCGTAGCCCTTGGGCGCTGAGTGCACGACCGTGTACTCCACCAGCTTGCCTCTCTCGGGCAGCTTGCACTCCTCCAGCTTCGTCGAGCCGCAGTAGGAGCACACGAGGCGCGGGGGGAAGAAGGCCCTACCGCACGTAGCACACCTGTTTCCTATTAACCTGTACCTATGAAGCCTAGTCCTCCAATAGGCCGAGGTCGCCATCAACAACACGCCTCGAGTAAGTTTATGACCACCACGGAGTTGAACCCACAACTGGTATGTGTCAGCCCGATCCTCGCGTCCTTAACTTGGTTCGGGCCAGCGTTGTTTGTCAGTTGTAGGAAGGCTTCAGCGGCCTGATAGACGCCGATGGCTCCGAGGGGCGCCCCTCGGGCCTTGAGCCCGCCGAAGGTGTTTACAGGCATAGAACCCTTCAGCTTGACCTCGCCGCTTTTGAGTAACTCCACGCCCTCGCCTGGGCCGCAGAGCCCCAACTTCTCGAGGGCGATGACTCCCATTACAGAGTAATCGTCGTAGAGCTCTGCGAAGCTTAAGTCCGACGGCTTTACGTTGGCCCTCTCGTAAGCCCTCCGAGAGGCCTCGACTAAGGCCCTCATGGCCAATAAATCCCCCCTCTCCATCAGGTCGAGCCTGTCCCGAGTGACCACAGAGGCCGCGACCCTCACGTGTGGTAGCCCTAGCTCCTTGGCCATTTCGTGCGAGCACATGACTATGGCGGCGGCGCCATCGCTAGGAGACGGGGCCTCGAGGACCCTTATCGGCTCTGCCAGGAAGGCTGAGTCCATTATCGCCTCGACGGATAACTTAAACGGGTACTGAGCGTGGCTACACGTAAGGGCGTGCTCGTGATCCACAACAGACATGAGCGCGACGTCCTCTTGCCTAACTCCGTAGCGCTTCAGGTACGTC
>CAZLVJ010000122.1:0-492 GCA_964562935.1 uncultured Nitrososphaerota archaeon | reverse complement strand
TGAGGCCCCTCCAGCGTCTATCGATATCGCGAACTTGTCGTAGAGCCCTAGGCTGTCGGCCAAGACGTTTGCCAAGTTCGTTTGTCCTTGAATGCACCCCGAGAGAGCGTTCGCCACGTATATCCCGTCTACGGACCTCGTGCTGAGGCCTGCGCTCTCGAGGGCTTTTAAGGAGGCCTCTACGAAGAGCCCCTTGAGGGACTTCTCCCAATGCTCCGATACCCTAGTGTAGCCCACCGATATTATTGCTACATCTCTCATACGCCGGCACTTCACATCAGGATCTTGTTCCTGAACTTGGCGTACAATGAGTAGTCTATCTCCTTCCTCCTAGACAGAAACGCCGAGACCTTGGGGGCCCTATCCCTCTTCTCCTCTATGATGTCTTGGACTACGAAGCTGAAGGCGTCACTACCAGCGCCCGAGCCATAGGACACCAACAAGATCCTGTCGCCCGGCTTTGCGACGTCAAGGACTGCCGCTAGTCCTATA
>CAZLVJ010000121.1:0-1774 GCA_964562935.1 uncultured Nitrososphaerota archaeon | reverse complement strand
GCCGGATATAGCATCGATCAAAGGGCTCTGAGGACCCCGATGACGGACGAGGAGGTGGTGAGGCAACTGGTAGAGGAGGAGAGGTTCCGGAACGTCTTGACGAGCTTGGTCGTTTGCCTGTTCGCGAGAGGCATCTACAAGCTCGAGAGGATCGCCAAGGCCCTCGAGCCTCTAGGGATCAGAGCCAGCCCCGAGGAGCTCATGAAGATCGGGGCCGAGATCTTGAGGACGAAGGCCTCGTTTAAGGCCAGAGAGGGCTACAGCCCTTACAAGTTGAGGATAGCCAAGAGATTCCTAGAGACGCCAACGCCCCTCGGCAGGCTGACCGAGGAGAAGATCAGAAGCATGATCAGGATGTACGTGGATAAGGCAGGGCTCAGCGACGTGTATACGCCCTCAAGCTAGAGCTGAGGCCCTTCCCCTATCTATCCCCTCCTCTTCAGAGGCCAACCTTCTCCATTTCGGCTCGAAGCTCGTCGGCGGCTCTCTCAGGCGGGACCGCGTTTATGTACATCCCCGACGTCAGCTCGAAGCCCCCTGCCACCGCCACCCTCGGGTGGATCTCTATGTGCCAGTGATAGCTCTCGCCCTTCCACCGCACTGGGGCTACGTGGAAGCCGAAGTTGTACGGAGGGTCGTTGGCGGCCTCTTTCAAGGCGAATAGCACGGCCTTGAGGGCTCTCGCCAAGGCCTTCCTCTCCTTGGGGTGAGTGTTTATGAAATTGGGCTCGTGCCGCCTGGGGATTATCCACACCTCGTAGGGTGATAGGCTTGCCCAAGGAGTTACGGCAACGTAATGTTCATCGGCGTAGACGAGCCTGGGAGAGCCGATCTCGAGCTCTATCAAGTCGCAGTAGATGCATCCACCCCGTTCTCTGTTGTACCTCCTAGCGGCCTCTATCTCCCTCCTAACGGTCGAGGGCACAACCGGCAGGGCAATTACTTGACTGTGTGGATGAGGGATCGAGGCTCCAGCTTCGGGCTTGTAATTCCTGAAGAGGCACACATACTTTATGCCCCTTTCATAGGACAGCTTGGTCATTACGTCGAAGTAGGCCTCTACGACGAGCTCGAGGCCCTTTATGCCGATGCTGTGCGGGTGAGCGTCGTGGTCCGGGGACTCGACTATGACGTAGTGGAAGCCGAAGCCGCTATAGGACGTAGTCGCGAAGAAGAGGGACTCGCCAACCTTCTCTTCAAAGGGCAGGTCGCTCTTGAGCGCTGGGAACATGTTGGGGAAGCACCTGATGACCCAGTCGCTAACCCTCTCGTCTTCTTTGTCTGCAAGCTTGGTCAGCCTTCCTCCAACTCGAGAGTAGACCAGCCAGGCTGGAGGGGTCATGCGTTCGTTTCCTGGACAGAAGGGGCACTGCTTCCGGAGATTTTGTTCCCTTGGCCTTTTAGCTCTATGAGGGGCTATTATCACCCAGCGATCGGTGATCGCGTCGTGCCTTATCTCCGGCTCGCTCAAAACCCGCTTCATCCCCCTTCTCTACGAACAGGTCTGCGCGGTTGATGTCAAGCTCCTCAGCCTTAGCCTCAACGTCCGGCAGCAGTAGCTCCATCTCCTCATGGCGTCCCAACACCTTCAGCCTTATCTTCACGACCCTCAAGCTTGTCGAAATAATCTAGGAGGCCTTACCCTTAAATGCTTTAGACAAGTCATCCTTGCACTCGGTTTAAAGGGCCCTCAGCCCCAATAGTATCGGGTGCTCAAAGTTGTTGATAGGCTTGATCTCCGACACCCATGACAACTTGCAGGCCATAGCAGAGG
>CAZLVJ010000120.1:0-1813 GCA_964562935.1 uncultured Nitrososphaerota archaeon | reverse complement strand
CACTGAGGGATCGAGGCTATGGCCGCCAAATGCACGACTACGTCCGGCTTTAAAATCTCGAAAATCTTTTTGAGCTCTTCAAATTTCCTTATGTCCACCCTTTCGTCTGCCTTGCTTGACGCTATGTCTACGTTAAACACCTGGTGGCCTCTATCTAAAAAATATTTAATCAAGTGATGCCCCATGAAGCCAGAGCCTCCGGTCACGAGGACTTTTAGCTCCATTGAAGGCCCCTCTCGATAAAGTGCACGAACTTGCCTATGCTCCTCTCCTCCCTGAACTCCTCGCGAAGCCTCAGCTCATTGGTGGTGGCGCGCTTCAACTCCTCTTCATCCACACTGGCCACGACTTCCACCAAATGCTTTGGCGATGGTGAAGGGGCTACAAAGCCTATTCCATGCCTTTCGACGAACGGGTACACGTTATTCAGTGTTGCCCTAACAGTTAACACGGGGGTGAGCGACGCTATGGCCTCTGCTACGATGTTTGGAAAGCCCTCCCTAGAACTTGGTATCGCGAGGACGGAGCTCCTCTTGAGGAGCTCTATCTTCTCCTCCTCGTCAACCCTGCCGAGCACCTCTATATACTTATAACTTCGATACCTCTTTTCGAGGACTGATCTAAGGGGGCCATCTCCAGCTATTACGAGCCTCTTCCTCTGGTGAAGCCTCTCATTTAGATATACGATGGCTTCGGCTAACGACAAGACGTTCTTGTGGGGCATCAACCTACCGACATAAAGCACCATCTCCGGGTCCTTCTCTTCAATAGGTGTGTACTTGTCGACGTCGATTGGCGTCCTTACGACTTCAAGGTCCATGTGAGGGTTGAGCCGCTTCACCTCTTCCCCAATGATTTCGCTGACCGCCGTCCCTCTAGCAAAACGTTTCGAGGCGAGCTTAATTGGATATTTAAGTGCGCTCCTCTTGTACACCTCGCACCAATCGACGCACACTTTCGTACCACTTAAAAAGAACAAGTGGAGAATGGGCATCTGATTCACAAGGATGAAGTCGTGCTCCCCAGCAAGCCTTCTTATCAAACTAGCAGTAGCCGTGACGAACTTGATCAGTTGCGAGAACGATCGCGAGTTGGGCTTAACGTAGTTCTTCAACGTCAAGTAGCGCACGACTCGAACCCCATTTACGCTATCTTCGTTTGGCAGAGCCCCTCCAGTATGATCTGTCGTGTATACGGTAACGTCAAACCCCCTCTTAGACAGTCCTTGAGCTAACCTCAGAAAGCGAAACTCCTGGCCGCCAATGCTGGGGTAGAATAGCTCCGTGACGAAGGCTATGGAGGTCACCCGCGACACAAAATGCCCCCACGCAAGCGCGTGTAGAGTATGAAGAGGTATAGCAAGTTCCTCATTCCATCGAGCAGCCTCTTCAGCTTCGCCTTTCCCGCCCTCTTATAATACGGTATGGGGAGTTCGCAAACCTTTTTCCTACATAAAAATGCCTTGATCTTGATCTCCTCGGAGAACGCCATCCCATCGTCCCAGGGCATGATGTCTCTCAGCACCTCCCTCCTGAACACCCACATTCCCGACTGGGAGTCCCTCAAGTTTATGCGGAACAGAATTTTGATGACTAGGGTGAGCAAGAGGTTGCCGACCTTGTTTATGAGGCTCATGGCTCCAAGGCTTGGAACTCTGCACGTCGTTATGAAGTCTAGGTCGAAATCGCGCATGATTTTGAGCAATCGCGGTATGACCTTTGGTGGGTAGGAGGCGTCTCCATCGAGGGTCACTATGACGTCGCCCTTGGCGATGGAAAAGCCAGTTTTGTACGCCCTCCCATAGCCTTTCCTT
>CAZLVJ010000119.1:0-1816 GCA_964562935.1 uncultured Nitrososphaerota archaeon | reverse complement strand
TTGCGCAAGTTCCTCGTCTGTCTTACGATGATATCGGGCTCCAATACCCTCGCCATTGAAGCCCTAAGGAGCCTAGAGGTCTTGGCAGTCCTTAGGGCCACGTTTATCTTTGACACGGACAGAAAGCCGAGCATGAGCTTTACGGCCTCGATTAAGCTCTTAGGCTCACTGACCTTAGAGACGTAGAGAGCGAATTCGTTCCAGTAGTCCTCGCCTCTCCCGCTGAGCTTGTAGCTTATAATGCTGTTGAGGACTATGAGCGTTAGAGCTGGCCCGAAACTCATCTTGCTGGTGATGAGCCTTACAGCCTGGAATTGAGGATCCACCTCCTCGACCATTAAGGCGCTCTCGAGCCCGAGCGACTTCAGCCTCTCGGCCACGATCGATATCCTCTCCTCGTTCTGCCTCACTAAGGCCAAGGCCTAACACCTTCGTCGACTCCCGGCCCTCGATCCATAGCTCTTAGTCTAGATTGCCTATTGCCTAGAAAAAGATTGTCAATTGTCTCTAGGTTCCTTGACTACGCGGCGGCCAGGTCGGGCTCGTCTATGAAGCCGAGGGCCGCCAGCGCGCCTATGCAGCCCCTCTCGCCCGTCACCGGCCTTAGAGCTACGTGAGCGCTGGAGGCCACTCGACGGGCGTCCTCTAGGCCTACCATCTCCCTCTTCGCCCTCTTAGTAAAATCTTTGAGCTCTCGCGGTATTGTTACGCAGACCTTGTAGGCAATCCCCGTGTGCTGGGACAACGTCCTCTCCCTCAAGGCCTCTTCTAAGTATCTTAGGCAGTAGTCGAGCCTCTGAGGCTCTACGGCTAGCACTAAGCCAGAGGACACGCAATTCGAGGTCTTGTACGGGTTCTCCTTGTAAAGCTGAGTCAGCGTTAGCGACACGTAGTCTGCTAACCCCCGCCTCTCGGCCTCGAGGGCTATGTTGTTGACCAAGCACCACGTCGCGCCCTCCTCTTTGGTGTCGGTGTCGTCGACGCCAACGCAGAGCTTGTACTTCAACGGTAACGTTATCACGCTCCTGCCGACCTTGGCCCCTCCGCCCATCTCCAAGATCTCGATCTCTTCTACGCCCTCTGCGAGGCCCCTGCAGAGCGCGCCGACGCCGGCCCCAGCGACGCCCCTATAGGCTATCTTGACCTTATCGTCCTCGATCCAAGCGCCCTCTATGCACGCCGCTCCGTCGCCCTCGCGGTACCCGCCCAGCTTTATCACGTATATGTTTCTGTTTCCCTCCCTCCTAGCCCTGACCACCAAGGGGCTGCTCTTGGCCACGTTGAGGGTTGTCCACGCGGCGTTGCCGAAGCAGGGCCCCTCGTACACCTCATGGAGCTCCACGTATTCTCTGAACTCATCGCTCATCGCTATTAGTTTCTTAAAAGGGGTTATCCAGTACTTGCCCTTGACGAGCTCTGCGAGCTCCTCCCTCTTCAACCTCATCTCGACCACTCCACGCTCACTCCTCCGCATCAAAGTTTTGGGAAGAGCTTTTTCGGAGTAGGCGGTGCGTCGTCGACCTCCACCTCCACCTCAATTAGCACAGGTCCCTCCGCCTCGCTCAAGCTTCGCAAGTCTTCCTCGCTGTCCGCCTTCAAGTACTTCATCTCCACGGCCTCCGCCACCTTTTGAAACCCCTTGAAGCCCAGCTCGACGTCGCTCGCCAAGCCGTAATCCCTGATTTGCTTGCCCCTAATCATTCCGTAAGACTTGTTGTTAAAGACGGCCACGACTATCGGCAACCTCATGACCGATATCGCGTGGAGAGCGGGCAAGTTCATTATAGCACCGCCGTCGCCCGTTATCGATAGGACT
>CAZLVJ010000118.1:0-1835 GCA_964562935.1 uncultured Nitrososphaerota archaeon | reverse complement strand
AGCCGGTGCCCCTTCGGGGGCCCGCGGGTTCAAATCCCGCCCCCGGCGCCACAACACCTCTTTAAAACGAGAGCGCATTTAAGCAAGGAGCGACGAGTAGCTGGTGAATTGTATGGAGAAAAGCGGGGAGTACGAGCTCTTTGCCGTCTATAGCATAATCGATAGAATATCCATCGGGTTGGAGCGTAGAGGCAGGGTCGCTAAAAAGAGACCAAGGGTCTGTATCCTTTAGGTCTAAAGGCGAGGAGTGCTCATGTGCGTTGACTTGGACCCCTTAAAGAGAACCGGGAGAGGTTCAGAGATCCCTGGGAGCAGGCGAGAAAGGCCTTAGACAACCTCAAGAGCAGGGGCCGTGTTGAAGACCTTGAGGTCTTAGAGGATAGGGGCGTACCCGTCAACGGCCACGAAGCCGCGGTGATGCGGCTTAGAGCGACGCTGAGGACAGGCATCCTCTCAAGGGGTCGCCTCAGGAGCGAAATCCAAGTGCTCTACCTTATACTGCGATGAGACGCAACGGTGCTTCGTGCTACTCTCGTTTGGCCCTCAAAATGACAAGTACGCTGACATATTCAACCACATGGCGTGCTCAATGAAATGTCATTGACCGCTTCCCTCTCCCTCCATCTCAAAGCCTATCACGCAAACCTCTTTCTTGCTACTTACCTTGCCATAGTGCCTCCTGAGGGCCTTAACCAGTTGGGCCACGTCTTCAAAGCCATCTCTCTTGGCATCTTCATCTGTCAGTTCCTCAATGGTCTTCCTTTCAACTTTAGTTATCCTAGCTATCCCCAAAACCTCTCCACCAGCTACTACCTCGACTCTATCCCCTTCTTTCAAGCTAGTAGAGAGCCTGATGGTCTGTCTCTTCAAGCCCTCCTTGATCTTCTTCTTATACTCCTTCGCGAAGTTAAGCCTCCTCAACCCTATAGCCCTCCCAGAGCCTCGATACGATCCCCCTTACCGCACTTTTAATTTTCGAAGGGGAGAAGCCGCAGGCCCTAGCCGCATCGCTCCAGCCCCTGCCCTGGAGGCACTTAGCTATTAGGAGCCTCTCTTCAACATCGTCGAGCTCGATCCTCCTACTGCTCTTCAGTAAGAAGTGCGCCTTTACGAGCTTCCCTATAGCGTCGTTTGCTACCTCGTAAGTTACGATGCCGTTCACGTAGCTCTTCAACCTAGCTTTCTGACTCTTGGATAGATTTAACTTGACATCTTCTCTACCGTAAGGCGAGCGCAGTAAGAGCTCGGCGACCTCGACCTCGAGGTCGGAGTAGGTGTCGTAGAGGCTATTGAGGAGCCTCAACCTGAACTCGTTGTTTGCCACTCCCACTAGTTTCTGCGCTCTCCTGCTCAGGGGCCTCACGACCAATACGCTGTACTCGCCCGAGGCGGGATTCCTATTCGGGCTTATGTGTACTGGGATGAAGTCGTTCTTAAGCCAGAAGTTCAACAGCTCCCTCGTGGCGCCAAAGCCGGCTCCCACCCAGTCCATGCCCTCTTTGCGGGCCTCGTCACACAAGTCTTGGAGTGCTAGGCTCCCCAAGCCTTTGTCAATAAGCTGGGGGTGCACGGCTATCCTGACAATCCTCCAGCCAACGTATTTGGCGAAGTGTCTGTAGGGGGGGTAATACTTGACCATTATCGAGGGCACTACATTGCCAGAGGGCTCGAAGCCAGTGAGTATCTGCTCGATGATGTCATCCTCGAGCCCTCCCTCTCTGGCCAAGTGTATGGCCGTCACTATCGCTCCCTCGCTAGTCCTCAATAACCTCGCGAAGTGGTGCGGCGCCTCTCCTATCATGGCGACGTCGTCCGGCCTGTTCCTGTAGTGAGCT
>CAZLVJ010000117.1:0-1890 GCA_964562935.1 uncultured Nitrososphaerota archaeon | reverse complement strand
CTTCAAAGAGTTGCTCCAGCAGGAACTGGGGGTGCCCAGCGTGATAGTCGAGGCTCCTCAGTGCGACCCAAGGGGGATGTCGTTTGAAAGGGCTATGACGAAGATAAACGCCTTCATCGAAACAATCCTATAACTTACTCGACTTCGACTCTAAATGCCCGACAACGCAAAGGGCTTAAAGAGCTACTTAATGATCCACGGGGTTGAGTTGTAAGGGGTACCATAGTTTTGCACTGAGTCGAAGGAGGTCTTGGGCTTGCCTCTTGATGGGTGGAGCCCATGAGATCGCCCTCGGCTAAGTCCATGGAAAGTGCCGCGGGACTGTCCATCGAGACCGTGCACGGCTTCTCGGCATGCGATGCGAGAGGCCGCTTAACGACCTCGGCCACTCCAAGAATAAGCAAAGGCCCCTCCTATAATAGCGAGCATCGAGCTGAGCATCGTGTAGTTGAGGCACGCCATCAAGCACGAGATGCCTAGGAGAATTAAGATGAGCCCTGCGACCTTGGTCACCGCCTTCTTAGGGCCAATTATAAGAGCTAGGGACGCCACGAACGTGAGCGCAGAAGCAATGGAGGACGGGGTCCACCACGTCGCCGATTGACTCAGATCATGCGTCGTCGGGTAGGCGAATAGGAGCGCCGATAAAATGCCCAAATAAGCTCCCCAGAAGGGGTACCTTCTTCTCACGTCGAACCACTTCCTCCTCAGCAGGAAGTACCCCAGCGTTGGGGGGACGACGACTGCCAACGTCACCAGTAAAGCGACCTCTAGCGCGTAAGATGGAGCTAACAGCAACGACATTGGCTCGAGGAGCGGCAGCGAGCTGATGAGCACGCCGTTCAAATAGAGTAACAGCGTCAAGTAGACCATCACCACGGCTACAAGAGCTCCGGCCACTATCTTGGGGATCCTTTCGAGGGACGTGAGGCCCCCTTCTATGTCGGCTATTACTGTTACTCCTATAAGCAGGATCGTGAAGAATGTAGAGGTCACCAAGAGGGCCAAATTGAGCGTGATAATGCATGGGAGGGTGCTTGCTACTTGCCAAGAGGTTATCGAGGCGACCAGTAAGAGCGGTAAGACTATGCGCTTGCGACTCCACAACCCGATAAAAGCGAAGCCGATCCTAGTCAAGAGGTCAATAAATGCCGAGGTTACTCGCTCCTTTAAACTCAAAAACCCTCGCCTCCGTCAAAACCCCGTGAAATAGTTCTGTTCGTTGAAAATATAAAGCCTCTATGGGATTGAATGCCTTGCATAAGCCTTCTGCGAATTACGATTTTTCACTGCCTGTCGCAAAGGCGTCGCATTTGCGATATTTTACTCAGCGGGTAATGAGCAACGAGTCGGGGGCTTGCACCGTCAAGGACAACATGATAGCGAAAGACATGATATTCGCGCTCCTATAAGCTTTCGAGCAAAGTTTTTTACCATCATCTACGGCAGTAAGAGATTGAAGTGTCGCATTAAGCCCCAACCTTCTGCCGGATGGTGAGTTATGGCGTGGAGTTATAGCAAGGCGGGGGTCGACCTCGATAAGATCAAGAAGGCCCACAGGTCGATCCTCGAGCTAATAGAGCTTACGTACAAGTTTAGGGAAGGGCTCTTCGGCCGCGTACTGAGGGGGGCCGGGCACTACGCTGCTTTGATAGACGTAGGCGGAGGTAAGGCGCTAGCCCTCCACGCTGACGGCGTCGGAACCAAGGTGCTGATAGCCCAACTGATGGACAGGTACGACACTGTTGGAATAGATTGCGTGGCCATGAATGTGAACGACTTGATATGTGTCGGCGCTGAGCCCGTGGCAATGATAGACTACTTGGCAATGGAGAGGAGCGACGACGAAATGGTAGCAGAGATAATTAAAGGGCTAGTCAAAGGGGCAGA
>CAZLVJ010000116.1:0-1923 GCA_964562935.1 uncultured Nitrososphaerota archaeon | reverse complement strand
GCCAGTCGGGCAACCCGTTCAGCGAGCACTACTACGACCAGCTCAGGATGTGGCTCGACGGTAAGTACAAGCAGATGAGCTTCCCGATGGCGCCCGAGCAGGTCGAGGGCGCCAAGAGCGTATTGGAGTTCGTGCCGAGGTGATGATCGTGAAGAGGCTCGGCGCGTTGTCGTGCCTGCTCGTGGTCTTCGTCTTGGGAGCGGCATTGGAGCTCACGAGGACGTGGCAACTGCTCGTGATCGCTGGAGTAGTGGGAGGGATTCTCGCGAAGAGCCTCAGGGCAGCGGCCCTCTCAGGCTTCCTGGGCCTCGTCATAGCGTGGGGGGCGCACTTCCTCGTGCACTACGCGTCCATGCCCACGAACTTCGCGATGGCCTTCTCCTACCTCTCGATGTTCTTGGTGATAGGGCTGGTGCTCGCGGGGCTGCTAGGCCTCATCAGCGCACTACTGGGCTACTTCGCGGCATCGGTCTTGAGGCGGCCGACGAAGTAATGATGTCACTTCTAAATTTTTTCTTTTTATCGGAGTCACGTTCAAAGGATGCCAAGACTAATCGAACTAGAGTCTAGTCCGCCTCCCGCAAGAGGTCTTGGAGGTTTCCTATCAACGGGATCCCATCTCTGAGGGCTCCCACCACAAGCGGGTCGTTCCTTTTCAGCAAAGCCTTGAATTCTTCTGACGTTATCATCACCGGCTCGACCCCAGGGGCCCTGGCCAAGCACTCCTCCACTAGGTCTAGCCTCTTGAGAGGGCTCTTCGGTAGGGGGCCCTTTACGACTACTAGGACGTCGACGTCGCTCCACTCGCCGAAGTCGCCTCTAGCATAGCTCCCGTGGAGCACGGCCACGACCTCGCCGAGCTTCGAGCTAGCGCACTCAGCGAACTCCCTCGCGACCTCGATCGCCTTGTCCCTCAGGGCCCTCCTCCTCTCGATAATCCTCTCCAGACCTCCCTCACCCACTCCACGACCCTCCTGGCCTTCGCTATGGCGTTTTCGGCCTCGCTCTTGAAGTAGTAGTCCTCGGGTATGCCCTCAGTCCAAGCGTTGGGGTACCTCGTCGGCACGTAGTATTTATCTAGCACTAGGCAGGCCTCTTTGACGTCCTCGGGCGCCTTTAAGCCTAGCTCTTGTGCGATGTAATTGATCAAGTACGTTAGCGAGTGGCCAGCCCTAGGCGTCCCTGCGCCCCACGACAAGGCCTTGAGGGCCTTCTCGGCCGCTTGATGGGCCTTGAAGCAGGCCCAGTTGTAGTCACCGTGCTTCGCGTCACGTTCGGCGGACTCTATCGTCCTAATGGCGCTCTTCATCCACCTCTCGTACTCGCCCACGTCGAGGTAGGCCACGGCGAAGCACCGAGTGAGCTCAAGATAAGAAGCACGAGCATCCTTAATAAGCTTCAGCTATGGCGATGAGCAGGCGAAACGGTCAAGCCTTCGAGGTCTTGGCGTATAGGACTGCCCCCAATCTAGGAGGGGCGTCTGGCCAGCTCTCGATTTGGAGGGCTACACGCTACGAAGATTAAGCGCACGAGACTTTAAGGGACCTCGGCTCGGTTGTTAAGGGCTACGGGCGTTTTGCTTGAACAGACGCGGATTTCGAGGAACCTCAAGGGCATCGCCAACTGCTAGCAAGAAAGCGAGGCGCGACCCCTCGCGGGACTTATCAGGAGCCCTCAGATGACCCTCTAGTCGTCATTGGAATCCGTCCACCGAAATCCTCATCATCAGCTCCGACTACAGTTGCTCAGAGACCTTCTTAAAGCTTCTCGGCCCCTCAGGTGCTCGAGCATTGCCTCTCCAGACCTCGTCTTTTCGTAATAAGGGACCTCACGACCGTCGGCTACTCCGCCTCACCTTGTCCGGGGGATCGTCCTTGTGCCTCCACAACCCCTTGCTGAAGCTTATGATTTGGATGCCGAGCT
>CAZLVJ010000115.1:0-1959 GCA_964562935.1 uncultured Nitrososphaerota archaeon | reverse complement strand
TCGACGGGCCTCAGCTCCAGGACCTCGAAGGTCGCGGCCACCGGCTTGAACTCCCCATTCTCGCCCTCTATGTACTCTATCGTCAGCCTAACCGGCTTGTCGGAGATGCCGCGCTCGCTGGTCTCCTTCACCATCTTTGTAGCGAACTCTATCCAGGCCTGCCTGTTCTTCTCTCTGACATCTGGCGACAGGCTCTTGCTGTAGAAGCGCATGTAGAACCACCTCTTGGCCCTGAATATAGCCCCCCTGCACTTGCCGACCTTAAACTCTTGAACGGGCACGCGAGGTCTCCTCAAGATGACTACGCTGAGGGAGAGTATATCTTTTTAGCACTCCTTGTCGCTTGAAAGGAGGGCGCGTAAAAGATGTACGAAAATAGCCCGAGCCGAGGGAGGGCGTCAAAGCCATAACTAAGCCCAGCACCTTTAGTGCTTTGCGATTCGGTTCAAAGCTTGCGTTCATGGAGGGGCTCGTTGTGTTGGAGGGCTTCAAATCATCTGAGGACCAAGCGGCTTGAGGGACGGCGAGTCCTCAAACTTAGCTAAGGCACAAAGGAGTCCTCTGAGGCGGGCTCGAGGCGCTTCAAAGTAGAGGAAATATAGGAGGCTCTACAAGCATCGCTATGAGGCTCGAGGCGCTGGTCGATGAGCAGGATAATCGACGAGGCGCTGGCCATAATCGAAGAGAGCATACCGAACCCCTACGAGGTCAAGGCCGTTAGGGTGTGCGCAGGCTGGGGTTACACGGGGGTCAAGCTAAGTACCGGCCACGTCGGGATATGCTACTCGCTACTGGATGAGCAGGCCGTGCACTGCTGTCGTATAGCTAGGCGGGCCGGAGGGCTTGCAGGCAGCTTGGCGATCGAGCTGGCGAGGCTGGCTAAGTCGTGGGACTTGAGCGAGAGCGTAGTGGGCGTGGCCGCTCTGAACGCCCTGTCTCAAATGGTCTTGAGTGAGGGGAGGTACATTATCGAAGAGGGGAACTTCATCGACTACGTGGTGGCGAGGGTGAAGGCCACGGACGCCGTCGCCGTGGTAGGCAACATGAGGCCCCTCGTCGACGCCTTGCGAGGGAGAGTGAAGCGCTTGTACGTCTTCGAGAGGAATCCGTGCTTCTTCGACGACTACACGCTACCAGACGTGGCTTGCGAAGAGCTACTGCCCGAGGCCGACGTGGTCTTAGTGACAGGGAGCGCCATAGCCAATAAGACGATAGATCGCGTCTTAGAGCTATCGAGGGGGGCTAGGGAGATAGGGGTCGTCGGGCCTTCGGCGGGCCTAGTCCCCGACCCGCTGTTCAAGAGGGGGGTCAAGGTCGTCGGCACGATAAGGCCGGTAGACGCTGACAGGCTCTTGCAAATAATCGAGGAGGGAGGAGGGACGCCTCAGATCAAGCCCGTCGTTAAGTTCATCAACATCAGGCCCAAGGCCTAGGCCTCTAGGCTTTAACTCATCGAGCTGAGGTAGTCTCTCCTCGAGCGCTCGCGAAGGGTTGCTCGGAGACTCCTAGCTTCGCAGAGCCTTTGGCGCCGAGCCTTTTAGTTTTTTTAATTGATGGTAGGGCGGGATCCAACTAGATCAGGTTCTTCCCCGCGAGCCTTTGGGCTGCCCAGTCGCCTTGAGTGGTCGCCATGGAGATGGCCTCGGCAACTAGCCTCTCCGCTGTAAATAGATCGCGTCGCCTCACGCATTCGACGACCCCCTCTATGCTCGCAGCTATCCTCCTGAAGCCCTCGGCCTTCGAGGCGTTCGCCGCGATGTTGACCTCGGAGATCAGCGCGTTGAAGTAGGTCACGAGCACCTTCTCCGCGCCAGTCAGCTCGGCCTCCTCCCTAATCTGGCTTAAGGTCCTCAGCAGGCTCCAAGCAATCATGAGGCCCGACTTCAGCCTCTCGGCGTAGTTGAACACGATCAAGGCCTTTTTGACCTCGTCCTCAGCCAAGGACGTCAGCCCTCAATA
>CAZLVJ010000114.1:0-2089 GCA_964562935.1 uncultured Nitrososphaerota archaeon | reverse complement strand
GAACACGCTCGGGATAGAGGTCTTAGAGATCAGGGAGGGCTACGCGAAGGCCTCCCTCACGGTCGGCGAGAACATGCTGAACTTCCACGGCGTGGCCCACGGGGGGTTAATAGCCTCTCTAGTCGACGTGGCCTTCGCTGCGGCCAGCAACTCGCGCAATAGGAAGGCCGTGGCCCTGACCCTGAGCATAAGCTATCGGAGGCCCGCCACGGCCGGGGAGACCCTCGTGGCGGAGGCGTTCGAGGAGAGCTTGGGCGAGAGGACGGCCCTCTACAGGATAGCAGTCAAGAATTCCAGAGGAGACCTAGTAGCTTCTTGCCAAGGACTCGTCTACAGGATGGACGAACCAGTGGCATAGTCCTGGGAGCCCTAGAAGCGCTTGCCCTCCTCGCCATAGTTGCAACGACTGTGAACAACATGGCCGCTAAGTAGGTAGCCGAGCTAAGTAATAGGGCTGGGACGTAGCTGTCGAAGGCGTCGGCCAGCAATCCCCCAATCGTCGGGGCCGCTAAGGCGCCCACCCCCATCATCAACGTCCAAAGGCCCAAGACCGTCCCCACGGAGCTTGGAAACAGGTCCCCGGCGCACGCGGCGTAGATCGGCCACAGGGCCCCGAAGAAGACTCCGTAAGTCGCGACGACCAAGCCCAACAGATCGCTCAAGAGCTTGTTGCTTAGCGATAACGCCGTCAGGCACACCGTTAGTGACGCGAGGGCGTTGCTCATGATCAAGGAGCTTGTCCTACCCATCCTGTCCGAGGCCCACGACAGCGAGAGCGCTCCGACCATTCCCGTGAAGCCCATGATCCCAGCAATGGCCGAGGCTTCGACGTAGGGCCTTCCGACCTCGCGCGTCAAGAAGTCCACGAGAAAGGTCAAGATTATATAGCTCGCAAAGGACATGGACAAATAGGAGAGCCCGACGAGCCAGAACAGCCTCGAAGACATCAACGCTTTGTAGCTGACGATCTCTTTGCGCGTGCCGATGCTCACGCGCAGTAGCTCGCTCCTCGATAAGGTGTAGAAGGCGAGGCCGTAAGCGAAGAGGGGCAAGGAGATGATCCACCACGTGGCCCTCAAGCCCGCTGCGAAGATGATGAGCGGGATCAAAAAGCCAACGGATCCGAGCGAGGCCCTCACCCCCACCTCGAGGAGCCCTATGCCCCACCCCCTCCAAGACTCTGGAAGCTTCGAGGATACGAGAGCGACCATGGGCGTCCAAGACGACGAGGCCCCGAGCCCTGCGATTGCGAGCGAGGCGGTTAGCGCTAAGAAGCTCGAGGACACGCTCGCGAGCGCCAGGCCGAGCCCGTACACTAAGCTCAGCGCCGCCACGACTCTGATCCCGTACCTGTCAAAGAGCCTCCCCGAGACCACGGAGAATGCGGAGTACATGAACGTGAAAACTGAGTACACAAAGCCAGCTTCAGTCCTGCTAAATCCCATCTCTTCTATTATCCTTGGCACTAGAACTCCGTAACCGAACCTAGCTACGAAGGAAAAGAAGAGGAAGCTTATCGCAAGCGATAAGACGCAGATGTATCCCGCTTGGCCAGCTTTAGTTGGAGGGTCAACCCCGGGCCCCCTCGACCCTTCTTCGGCCAAGCGCGACCACCCCCCAACGGTTGGCATCCAATGGACTTTTCTAACTTTCGACGCGAGCTCGAGCACTGCGTTTTAATCTCGAGCCAATACTAGGTCCAAGGCAAGAGTTAAAGGGCCTTCCGAGTCAAACATTCTGTGGAGGGCTTTGGGCTTGAAGACGATTAGCGGCCTCCTCTTCGGCACGGCCGGCATACCTCTGAGCACGCCGAAGCCGGCCTCGAGCGTCAACGGCGTCTTGAGGGTGAGGGAGCTCGGATTAGACGCCATGGAGCTGGAGTTCGTCAGGGGGGTCAAGATGGGCGACGACTTGGCTTACAAGGTCAGGAGCGTGAGCGAGGCGGCCAAGGTCGTCCTGACGGCCCACGCCCCCTACTACATAAACCTGAACTCCTCTGAGAAGGCCAAGGTGGAGGCCAGCATAAACAGGATATTGGAGACGGCGAGGGTGGCGCACAAGGCCGGAGGGTGGTCCATAGTCTTCCACC
>CAZLVJ010000113.1:0-2099 GCA_964562935.1 uncultured Nitrososphaerota archaeon | reverse complement strand
GAGCCCCGAGGTAGAGTAGTCCAACGCCACTATATAGCTTGTCGCTAAAGGCCTCCAACATGACGCTTGGGAGCTCTTCATCGGTCGATACCCTTCGACCTCGGCAACGCCTTTGGGCACGCCCCTCAGACCTTTATCTCCAACGCATCGACTGATCTTTCAAATTTTACGCTTTTAACGGTCAGTAGTGTGCTGACAATGTATCGCAACTCGACTTAAGCCTATGAGGTCATCTCTCGCTACTCCTCACCAGCGACTCGCCCTTAAGCCTCCAAAGCCCCTTAGCGGGGTCCTCAATCACGATGCCGAACTCGCTAGTCAACCGGTCACTTATCAAGGCTTCGTCCGTGTGCTCAGAGATGACCAAGTATATCTCGACGTCTCCCTTCTCCACAACACTACCTACGAGCAGACTCGCGCAGGCCCCCTCGCCCTGTAGACCCTCATCAGCCCAGACGCGGTCTTATACGTCTCCACGATGGTGTCCTCCGGCAACTTGGGCCAAAGACCAAGCCTCTCGGCCACGCTCACTGGGATGAGGAGCTCTGGAACGTCGGCTTCGTAGCCCGTGCTGACGAGCGCGACCAAGTCTGACGACGAGCTCCCGTACTTCACCCTGACCCTGACGCCCATGGACCTCCATCCTCAGCGGCCTGACGTAGCCGACTCTAGCCAAGGATCGCACCACTAAGGCTTAAGCGCCGAAGACTATTAAGCTTTTAATGAGCTTTGAGCTAGTTGCCATCGAGGTGGTCGTGAGCCTGCGTCGCGGTCCTCCATGGCTCGCGCCCAGAGCAGTTATATAGCTTTGCGAGCCAGCCTACGTATTGTCAGCTAACGTAAGAGGAATGGGACCGTGAAGACCTTAACCGAGAAGATATTGAGCAGGGCCTCAGAGAAGGACGTCTCCCCAGGCGACGTGGTCGAGGTCAAGGTCGACATAGTGGCCTTCCACGACCTGACTGGGTACCACGTAATTGAAGTGATGGAGAAGGCAGGGGCCAAGAGGGTCTTCAAGCCTGAGGGCATTGTCATAGCCTTCGACCACCTCGTGCCGCCGCCGGACGTCAGGAGCGCCGAGATCCAGCAGACCATAAGGAGGTTCGCGAGAGAGCTCAAGCTGCCGAACTTCCACGACGTGGGCTACGGGATACTCCACCAGGTGCTGGTCGAGAGCTACGTCATGCCGGGGCAGGTCGTGGTAGTGGCTGATAGCCACGCCTCCACGTCCGGAGCCCTAGGGGCCTTCGCGCAGGGCATGGGCGCTAGCGACGTCGCCGCAGCGGCCATCACCGGGAGGACTTGGCTCACCGTTCCACAGCCCTTCAAGATAGTCTTGGAGGGCAGGCCGAGGCAGTGGATAACAGGGAAGGAGGTCTCACTGGAGATACTCAGAGCCTTCAAGGCCGACTACTTCGTCGGCATGTCGATTGAAGTCTTCGTGGGGGAGCCCAGGGCCTTCCCGATGGACTACAGGCTGACGGTGGCAAACATGGGCGTCGAGATGAACGCCGATGCCCTGACCTTCGTCCCCGACGAGGAGGCCTCGAGGTACTTGGAGGAGATGAGGGGCGTGAGGCTCTCGAGCTTCGAAAGGCCAGACCCGGGGGCCAAGTACGTCGACGAGTACTCGCTCAAGCTGGACGACGTGGACTTCTTAGTGGCGGCGCCTAATAGCGTCGATAACGTCAAGAGCGCGAGGGAGCTCTCTGATGTTGAGGTGGACGTGGTCTTCATAGGCTCGTGCACAGGCGGAAGGCTAAGCGACCTCGAGATAGCGGCCAAGATAATGAAGGGGAGAAGAGTCAAAACTAGGTGTATAGTAATACCGGCCTCGTGGAGGACCTTTAAGAGGGCTCTAGAGCTGGGTTACGTACAGGCCCTCGTGGAGGCTGGCTGCGTGGTCACCTATGGGACGTGCGGGCCCTGCATAGGAGGCCACTTCGGGGTGTTGGGACCGGGCGAGGTGGCCGTCTCCACCTCCAACAGGAACTTCATCGGCAGGATGGGCAGCCCTCAGTCTAAGGTCTACTTGTCAGGTCCAGCCGTGGCCGCGGCCACGGCAGTCCTAGGGAGGATAGCTGAGCCGGGTGAAGTGC
>CAZLVJ010000112.1:0-2225 GCA_964562935.1 uncultured Nitrososphaerota archaeon | reverse complement strand
GCTCCTGACGTCGAGGTGGGCTAGGGCCCTGCACTTGGCCTCCGTGACGGTCTTCACGGCCTCTATCATGCACGAGTCCGTCATTCGCGCCCCGACGAGCACTATTATGTTTATGGTGCTTGAGAGGCCGCCGCTCGCGGGCTCGCCGCACGCCGCGGCGTTAGAGACACCAGCTGTGACGATGGCGGTCACTGACAAATCCCCGTGCTCTTGGGTCGACATGCCATACTTGTCCACGTCGGCCGCCGTCATCAAGCCGACGACATCACCCTCGATGCCCAATTCGTCGACGACCTTCCTCAAGTAGCCCTCGGGATCCCTATGGTCGAAGTCCTTGCTCACTTGGTGGTTGAGAATGGCCTTTGCGAGTTTGAGGCCGCCGTTGAGGACGGCCGAGCTTACGACTCTCTTTGGCTCATCGAATAGGACTAAGAGGTTCTTCCCCACGAGCCTCAATTCAAAACCGTCCTCTGCAGACGACAATTAGACCACCCACGCAGATAGAAGAGCGCACCTCAAAGCTATCAGTGGAAGACATATAATGATTGCGAAGAGGAGTACCGTGACCCTCATGACCTTTATGGCTTGGAGTATGTGGGCGGGCTCGAGCTCGCTTATGGGGTCTCCGAGCTCATAATGGCCCAGCTTGACCAATCTAACCCCAAGCACGCCAGCCATCGCCGACATGGGCCAGCCAGCGTTCAAGCTCTCGGTCTTGGAGTGATCCCTCAGCGCGATCTCAAGCCCACGACGAGCGTTCATGCCCAAGATCCAAGCAGCTAGCGCGATGAGCAGGGCCGTCAACCTCGACGTCAAGAAGTTGAGCAACGTATCGAGCCTCGCTGAGGACCAGCCGAAGTCCTTGAGCTCCTCGGTCTTGTACCCGATCATGGAGTCCAAGGTGTTGACGACCCTAAAGGCGTAGGCCCCCGGTATCCCGAATAGCGCGTAGTAGAACAGAGGCGAGGTCACCCCGTCGACCGTGCTCTCGGCTATAGACTCGACGGCCGCCGAGGCCACGAGCTCTTCGTCGAGCTTCGAGGGGTCCCTCCTGACTATGAAGGGGAGGTACTTCTTGGCCGTCTCTAGGTCGCCCCTCTTCAGAGCCTCGGCTATGGGCTTCGTGTAGTCGGACAACGACCTGAAGGCGAAGGTGAACTTGAGGGCTACGCCGCCTAGTATTGTGTAGGCGAGAAGGCTCGAGTCCCTAAGGAGCTTGAGGGCGAGGAAGACCGGTAAGGAGAAGACGGCTATGGCGATTAAGGCAGCCAATGCGCCCAAGAGCCTCCTGTGCCTAAGGGGGCCCCTGTTGAGCTTTTTGAGGAGCCCTATGACGCGGCCCATCCACACGACTGGGTGTAGCCTGCTGGGCGGGTCGCCCACTGCCACGTCGAGTGCGAAGGCCACGACCATTATGGCCAAGACGATCGCGCAACAAGGCGTCGGCTCTTGCAACGAAGACCCCTCGGGGCTCAACCGTCGCTGAGCTCCTCGAGCGCGCGCATTAACCTCTCGTTCTCCCAGGGCCTCTTGACGGCCACCCTGACGTACTTGTCGTTGAGCCCTCTGAAGTTGCTACAGTCCCTCACCAGCAAGCCCCTTCGAGCGAGCTCCGCCTTAAGGCTCGGAGACGTGAACTTACCGGCGAGCTCCAAGAGCAGGAAGTTCGCGTAGCCGTAGATGGGCCTGAGCCAGCCAACCCTCCTCAACTCCTCGAAGAGCTTGGGCTTCTCTCGCCTGACGAGCCTCCTAGCCGCCTCGACGTGCTCTGAGTCCTCTAAGGCGGCCATGGCAGCCTCTTGGGCCAGCAAGCCCACATTCCACCTAACCCTGAGGGACTCGAGCCTCTCGGCGACCCTCTTACTGGCGATCGCATAGCCGACCCTCAGGCCAGCCAGCCCGTGGCTCTTGGAGAAGGACCTCAGCACCACAAGGCGATCGAACCTCTCCACCTCGCTCGCGAAGCTCCTCGCTGACCCCTCGTCGGCCAGCTCAACGAAGTCCTCGTCCAATAAGACGTAGACCCCCCTCTTGTCGGCCTCTTGCAGAAGCTCCTCGACGTCTTGGGCTCTCATGACGGCGCCGTTCGGGTTGTTGGGGTTGCAGAGGAATATGGCCCTCGCTCCGAGCTTCATTAACTCCACAAGCTCCTCGACGCTGGGCGGGTCGTGCACGTGGGGCCTCGTGAAGAGGCACGTGCCCTCGTGAGCCCTCACGGCCCTCTC
>CAZLVJ010000111.1:0-2280 GCA_964562935.1 uncultured Nitrososphaerota archaeon | reverse complement strand
GGTCATAAGCGTACGCGTCAGAAAGGGCCTCAGGAAGTACTTAGAGGAGAGGGGCATCAACATAAGCGAGGCCGTTAGGAGCTACCTAGAGGAGCTGGCTTGGAGGATCAGGCTAAAGGAATCGCTGGAGAAGCTCGACGAGGTCCTCCGAGAAATGCCCCCCGCCCCTCCGGGCTTCGCTGCGAGAAGCGTGAGGGAGGATCGTGATAGTCATTGACTCCTCGGCCCTGACGAAGTACATTTTAAGGGAGGAGGGGTGGCGAGGGGTCAGGAAGTACTTGGAGGAGGGTTGCGTAACCATCGACCTGGCCATTAAAGAGACCATCAATGCCTTATGGAAGCGAGTCGTGATGGGCGACATCGATGAGGGCTACGCTAAGGAGGTCGTGAGGTCTTTCCTTGAGTCGGGCGTAGTGAAGGTCGAGGAGCAAGATCAGCTCCTCGAAGAGGCCTTCTCTATAGCCGTTAAAAGGAGGATGACGGTTTATGACTCGGCGTTCATAGCCTTGGCTAAAAGGAAGGGGTTGCCATTACTGACCTCTGACAGGAAGCAAGCCGAGGTAGCGGAGGAGGAAGACGTCAAGACAATTCTCGCTTGACTGAATGTGAGCGTGGGCAAGGGAAACGAGCTTAAATGCTCACGCTTTATGTTCCAGGGATTAAAGGCGTCGGGCCGCTCGCAATGTATCGCCATGACATAGAGATCACACCTTAAAGCACGAAATCGAGTAGAACAAGGTTTATTAAGTTGCATGGCTTTTTCTTGTTCTCGACAAGCTCTATGAGCGACGAGCTCATGTTAACAATTTTACCTCCCGAGCTCTCCGAGGAAGTAGAAGGCTTGATGCCCGCGATCTTGTCGGAAGAGGTGCTATCGAGTGGTACTGAGGCTGAGAGTTAGGATGTGCTATGGCGAGAAGTGCGCGGAGGGCTTAGGGATAGCGAACAGCGGCTTCGCCGGGAGGGAGCCAGAGGTGACGCTTCCGCAGGGGCTCGTTAAGGAGCTGCTGGGGGAGGAGCCTAGAATGGCCCTCGTGGAGAGGACATTGGCCGATGGGAGCAGGACTCTCTTCCCCAAGCTCATAGAGCCCCTCGACGTCTACGTAGTCACTGAGGATAGGGTTGAGGGCCCTGTAAGGGCTTACGCCTACGTCACTCGAGGGAGGTTCATACTGTTGAACGACGCCCTGCTGAGCGCGCTGCGCGTCGTGATAATCGACCCCCTCGAAGGGGTTTGGTGCTTTAGGGACGAGCTCGGCAAGAGGGAAAGAAGAGGCCTCTAATGTAAGCTATAAAAGCGCATTAAATGACTCGAGGGCGCCTTAGAGGGCCACCTAAGAGATCTCGAGGGCGCTAAAGGCATCAAAGTCGTGAGCCAGCGCCGAGCTCTAGTAATGCTCAGCGGTGAGTAGCCGACTTCGTAGGTCCTACCTCGCCCAAAGGGCTTGCGAGTCCCCTTCATTGAGTTCTTGGGGGCGTGAGAAGGCGCACAATCGCCGATAAGCAGAGGTGTCGTACAATTCCTCAAAGGAGCGCTTTGCCCTGACGGTCGCGTGATATTACTAAGACCTTGTATTATTATTAATTGAAGTTATTATTTAACAATAGCAACCTCTCGCGCATCGCGACGGACGTCGAGAGCGCATGAGTTTGGGTCCCTAAACGCGGTTTGTGGCGTTGTTAACCCTGTGATTTTGGCTCATCCTAATGTCCAGAGGCCTCCAGCGACGGGCTAGCCGACCCTCTTTACACGATCATTGGCAATATGATGAGTAAGGGATGAAGTAACTTTAAAAGGTTATAGAAAATTAATTATAGAACTTTGATATAAATGCTGTCTAAATTAACGTCTATTAGATGAACTATATAGTTGCACTATGCATTTGTATCATATATAATAGGCAATGAAAAGCCAATCGGTTAAAGTTGATCAGCTCTCTCGCTTGCAACGCCCTTCAAAGTCTCGTTGAGGTCCAGCAACTCCGAGTAGCGCTTGAAGAGGGCATGGTAGGCTTCGTCGTGGTCGCCGTACACCAGCCTGCCCTCCTCAAGTATCGTGAGTATGATGCTTAGGGGGGCCGTGTCGAAGTGGACAAGATCCACCAAGTCCTCGTGGACGCCGAGGGCCTCGGCCACGTCGAGCAACAGCCTCCCGAGGTCTAGAGCGCTCTTGACCTCGACGGAGACCGCTATGTCGTAGTCCTTGCCCTCGCCGCTCCTAGCCATCGAGCCGAAGAGGAAGGCGAACTTGACTTTGTGGCGCTCGAAGACCCCCCTCAG
>CAZLVJ010000110.1:0-2310 GCA_964562935.1 uncultured Nitrososphaerota archaeon | reverse complement strand
GTTGCCCCTACTACAACGCCCCCTGCATAGGGTGCAGGGGCCCGATAAAGGACGAGGCGAACGTGGCCGGGGAGCTCTTGATGCTCTTGGAGAAGGGGTGGAAGAAGGAGGACGTCGTGAACAGGCTGAAGCTCTTCGCTGCTAGGTACAAGGATGTATCCAAGCCCATAAAGGGGTGATGTGGATGGCCAAGGAAGTGGTCGTGGAGCACGTGGCGAGGGTGGAAGGCCACGGAAGCATAAAGGTCGTAATAGAGGAGGGAAAGGTCAAAGAGGTAAAGTTCGAGATCTTCGAGGGACCGCGCTTCATAGAGAGGGTTCTAGTGGGGAGGATGTACTACGAGGTCCCTGACGTAGTCGCAAGGATATGCTCCATATGTCCTGACCCGCACCAGATAGCCGCCGTCGAGGCCATAGAGAAGGCCTTTGGGGCCTCTGTTGGCTGGCAGACTAGGATGCTACGTGAGCTTCAGTTGCTAGCCGATATAATAGCGAGCCACGCGTTGCACCTCTACCTGTTGGCCCTGCCGGACTACTTGGGCTACCCAGACGCCTTGAGCATGGCCGACAAGTACGGGCGAGAGGTCAAGGCCGGGCTCGAGCTAAAGAGGGCAGGGAATGCGATAAAGGAGGCCTTGACTGGCAGGTCGGTCCACGGTTGCACGGTCAAGCCCGGCGGCTACACCAGAGTCCCAACCTCCTCAGAGCTCGAGAAGTTCTGCGACATGCTGAAGCGATCGATGGAGGGAGCGATATTGGCGGTCAGGTTGTTCAGCTCCTTGAAGTACCCGGACTTCGCGAGGGACGAGAACGCCTTCATGGCCGTCGACCCTGGAGAGGCGTATGGCTTCATGGGCAACTACATCCTGGTGTCGGACGGCGAGAGGTACCCGGTCGAGGAGTACAAGAAGCTCACCAACGAGGTCACGGTTCCTCACTCGTCGGCCAAGCACTCCTCGTACAATGGCAAGCCCTTCATGGTCGGAGCGCTGGCCAGGTTGTTGCTCAACGGGAAGAAGTTGAAGGGCCAAGCGGCCGAGATGCTGAAGGACTTGGAGCCGAAGCTCGACGCGCTAAACCCGCTGACCAACAACTTGGCCCAGGCGATAGAGACCGTCTACGCCGTTGAGAGGGCGATCGAGGTGATAGACGAATTGCTCGACAAGGGTATAAAGCAGGACGTCGACGTCGAGGTCAAGCCGAAGAGGGGCGTTGGCGTGAGCGCCGTAGAAGCCCCTAGGGGCGTGCTCTACCACTGCTACGAACTCGATGATGAGGGCAGGGTCGTCAAGGCCGACATAATAACCCCGACCGCCCAAAACGCCGCCAACATGGAGAAGTACATCAAGATCTCGGCCGAGAGGCTCCTGTCGACTGGAGAAGAGAGGCTCAAAGGGTCGTTAGAGCTTCTCGTGAGGGCCTACGACCCCTGCATATCCTGCTCGGTCCACTCAATCAAGGTAATAAAGGTGCGCTGACTTTCAACAACCTCTCTGCGACAAACATGAAATGTCTCATAGCTTGCTTGGGCAACCCGCTGATGGGCGATGACGGTGCGGGGGTAGCTGTGGCCGGCGAGCTCGCTAAGCTGGGATACGAAGTCGTCGTGTGCGGATCAGACCTGTCGCCAGTGATGGCGCGGGTTGAGGAGGTCAACGTGTTAATAATCGTGGACGCCGTGAACTGGGGGGCGAAGCCGGGGTCGGTTTTGACGGCTAGGCTCGACGATTTAGAAGAAGAGCCCGTCAGGGCCTCTCATTCTCTGAGGGTAAGCGAGGTAATCAAGTTGATGAGAAAGGCCTTCGGCCATCCCTTAGAGGTCTACGTAGTCGGCATCCAACCGGAGCGCGTGGAGCCGTCAACTGAGCTGAGCCCAAGCGTCAGGCAAGCGGTCAACGAAGCGGTGGCAAAGGTGAGGGAGCTCCTCAGAGGGCTACAAGAGAACAGCGCCTAATGCTTAAAAGCTACTTCAGATCAAAGTTATAGTTCGGAATTCCCAAATAAGTATCCTTTAAGGTCGAAGCCGTCATGAGCGACCACGTCGAATTGATCATCGTCGGAGAGGTAACGGACAACGTGAAGAAGGCCCTCTTTGAGAACTTCAACGCCCTCAGATCCAAAGGCGTTAAGAAGGTCAACCTGAGGATCTTCACACAGAGCGCTCCTCTGAAATACATTGAAGAGTTGAGAGAGGTCCTGCTCGCAAACATGATAACCTCGGTCAGGCTTTACGAACACGATTTGAGTGAGGTTAGTGGAGTTCTCGAACAAATGGTTCGAGGGGGTAAGGAGGTCGTCGTGATCTCGGACG
>CAZLVJ010000109.1:0-2318 GCA_964562935.1 uncultured Nitrososphaerota archaeon | reverse complement strand
TGTTGCGGTAGAACTGCCCCTTGCCCTCCGCGAAGCTGACGTAGACGCCCCTCTCCCCTCGGTCCACGCAACCACGGTACAAAAATTGCGCTGAGAATATCGTCTTGCCGGTGCCAGGGTTCCCGGCTAGGACTATAAGGCCTCCCCTCGGGAGGCCCCCTCCCAATAGCTCGTCTAATCCATCGATACCAGAAGGGGTGAGATAGGACATTCACCCAGCCCCTTGATGTGATAAGCACAATCATTGTTGTTTAATCGCAATAACATAACTTACTCGGGTTGCGGCAAAATATTACGCTTTTTCAAGTAAGATGCCGAGATAGGTCAGGCGGGCAAAGGGCTCGTGATCCGTACACGTTTGCTTAACCAGTCAAGGCCCCTTTAGGCCTCAGAGGGCGTACTCCCCCTTCTTACGCCTCAAGAGGTATATGAAGAAGGGGCCTCCTGCTAGCGCCGTTATTATGCCCACGGGCATCTGCGTTGCCACTTGGGCGAGTCCCCTCGCCACGTCGTCACATATGGCTAGAAATATCGCTCCGAAGAGCGCCGAGCAAGGGAGTAGCACTCGGTGGTCGGGGCCTATCAGCAACCTGACTATGTGGGGGACCATCAAGCCTACGAAGGCTATTATCCCCGTGGACGAGACGGCTATCGAGGTCGCTAGCGAGCTGACAATTATCAAGACCAGCTTCGTGCTTTCCACGTCCACCCCGAGGGTTATGGCGGCTTCCTCGCCCAGCGACATGATATTGAGCTCTCTGGCATGCAGGGACGCCACGAAGGCGCACGACACTAAGACTGGCGCTGAGACCATCACGTGCTCCCATTTGGAATTCGACAAGCTACCGAGCAACCAGAAGTAAAGGCCGTGGAGCTTATTGCCGGCGAAGACCGATAAGAGAGAGGTTATCGCTGAAAAGAATATGCTCACTGCTATGCCTGACAGCAGAAGCGTCATGACCGGGACCCTGCCGCCCACTCGGCTCAGGTTGTAGACTATCATTATGGCTACCATCGCCATCACGAAGGCCATCGCGGAGATGGCGGCCATGCCAAATATCGTGAAGCCCACGCCCAAGACTATGGCCAGAGACGCCCCCAAGGACGCGCCTGAGGACGCGCCTATCACATAGGGATCGGCCATTGGGTTCCTGAAAATCCCTTGGAGTATGGCGCCCGCGAGGGATAGCGATGCCCCGACTATACAACCCATCAACACCCTCGGCAACCTGATCGCCAAGATTATCTGCTCGTAAGTGCTGTCGATGTTTATGAATATGGGAAGCCACTTAAAGAGGACCTTGAGGCCCTCCTCGAAGGGTATGGTGGAGGAGCCTATGCAAACGGAAAAAGGAATCACGAAAAACATCAGTGCTACGGCTAACAGCGCTACGTAGAGCTTCCACCTGCGCCTCCTGGCCTCGACTAGCTCTAAGGTCAAGCGGAGGACGCCTCTGGGTGCAGGTACTTGGCAAGAGCCTCTAGGGCATCGACGAGCCTGGGCCCAGGCCTAAATATTGTGTCGTCATCGATGAAATATATCTTGTCGTTCTTCACGGCGTTTATGACTTGCCAGCCGGGCCTCGACTTCACCTGCTCTATCGACACATTGTAATCGCTCATGTACGCGTCTGGGAGCACTATGACGTCTGGGTTTCTGGTTATCACTTGCTCGCTGTCGACGATCGGCCATGGCGACTGGGAGTCGTGGAATATGTTCTCTCCTCCAGCTAAGCCTATCAGCTCGTCTATGAAGGTCCCGGGGCCTACGCTCATGAGCGGGTCGAACCACAGCTCGAAGTACACCCTCACCTTGGGCAAGCCCCGCACCCTCTCGACTACGCTCTCGATCCTGGCCTTGAGCTGGTCAACGAGCTCCTGAGCCTCTCTGAGCTTCCCGCAGGCCCTCCCCACCAAGACTATGTTGTCGAGCACGTCGTTTAGGTAGCGTGGGAACAGTAAGAGCACTGTCACGTTCATCGACTCGAGCCTCTCGGCCACGTCCACGTGCGATGGGACGGAGGCGTAGCCTATCACGAGGTCCGGTCCTAGCGCTACTATCTTCTCCACGTCAGGCGTCCAGTAGCCCCCTATCACAGTCAAGCGGTCCCTCTCCTTCAGTTCGTTGACCTCTGGAGGGTAGTTGCAGTAATCCGTGACCCCCACGACTCTATCGCCTAGGCCCAAGGCGAACAGGATCTCAGTCGTCGAGGGAGCCATGGAGACTATCCTTCGAGGCTCCGACTTTATCACCACGACCCTGCTAGCGTCGTCTACCAACTTCAAGGGGTATTGCACCGTCGTCACAAGCTCGTACT
>CAZLVJ010000108.1:0-2339 GCA_964562935.1 uncultured Nitrososphaerota archaeon | reverse complement strand
GGGCATGTCGTACCTGTCCACCGTCACGACCTCTACTCCCAGCCTCTGGGCCTCGATGGCTATCTCCTTGCCGAGCTCCCCAGCGCCTAAGAGCAGGATCTTGGTCGCGCCCTCAAACAGCGGGGTTCCTATTTCTTCTCTAAAGCGCAAAAGGAATCACCTAACTCTACCACTCTGCACGACGAGCTTAAGAAGCTGACTACCCGCGCTCCGAAAGTGTCGGCTCATGGCTAAAGCGGCCCTCAAGGAAAATCTTAAATCGACCTTGGCCTCTTGAGTAGTTGTGAGGACCCCCGAAGTGAGGCTCGGTGGTCTCTAGGGCTAGGGATTGGATGAGGCAAGCCCTCAAGGACTTAGCGCACGCAGAGCGCTCTCTGGAAATGGGAGACTACGAGTGGGCCTGTTTTGCTGCCCAACAAGCTGCAGAAAAAGCCGTCAAGGCGCTTTACGAAAGCAGGAACATGGAGGTGTGGGGGCACTCCGTATCAAGAATGCTGGAGAGCCTCCCGGGAGACCTCAAGCCCCACAGCGACCTCATAGACAAAGCCAAGGAGCTCGACAGGCACTACATCCCGACGAGGTATCCTAACTTACACAGTGAGGGGGCTCCACTAGACTACTACACTAAAAGCGATGCTGAGAGGGCGGTGAGGTATGCGAGAGAGATCATTGAGTTCTGCAGGAGTAAGGGTGTTCAAGCTTGACTACGACCTCGTGCTTAGAGAAGTGAGGGGATACGCCGAGGACTTGGTGAGGAGAGGGCTCGCCGAGCTGGTGGTGCTTATAGGCTCTCTAGCTAAGGGCGATTACTCCCCGTTTTCCGACGCTGACTTGTTGATAGTCGTGAGGGAAGCTCCCAAGAACCCCTTGGAGAGGGTCGCCGCTTACATAAATCCGAGGCTCTCGCTGGACGTGGAGCCTATGGTGTTGACTGTGGAGGAGTTCTTCGAGATGGCGAGGGAGAGGCGAAGGCTTTCCGAGGAAGCATTCTTCAGAGGGGTGTTCTTGGCGGGAAATAAGGGGTTGTTCGAGGAGGCTAAAAGGGTGTACGAGCGAGGATAGGAGCGGGACCAGCGTTGCCCCCTTCTGCTTCCTCACCCTTATGTCTTGAGCACACGTGTTGATCATAATAGTAATCACAATCACAATAATCCACATCATTGCTTGGCACGTTGTCTCTTACGATGCCATGCGTTTTACACTGGAGCGTTCTACCCCCTTTCCGCGGCCTTACTTACTCTATTTCTTCATTTCCTTTCCTTTTTCTATTCCTTAACAACCACGTCCCGCTATGAACTCGTTAAGACCTGCGGTCACGCGCCGTAGGATAGTAAAGAGGGTCGCCTAGTCACATGATGAATATGATCACCAAAAAAGGGCCATTGTTACTCTGTTGAGCTTCTAAGGTCTTCTTGATATAGCTCCGTTCACAACCTCTTTCTTGAAGTCCTCTAAGCTCTCCCTTCATCTCCTTCGGTATGCGGAGAGCTTAAGGTTGCTAAAGCGCCATGGAGCACAATTCTTATAAGGGGTTGAGGCCCCCACTATGTTGGCCACTATATGGTTCTTGAAGAGAGCAAATTGCAGGGCGTAGTCGGCGCTCTTCTCATGGCCATTGGCTCTACTTTCCCGCTCATAGGCATTGTAGGCGTAGCTCTCATGCTCAGAGCCTTTAAAGTTGTAGCTGAATATTACGGCGAGAACGACATGTTCCGAGGGGTCCTACGTGGATTGACTGCGTACTTGATAGGGTTCATCGCCTTTTAGGCCATTTACATTTACGCTGCATATGCATGGTATGTTCGTTTAATGACTCCAACTATTGGACCTAAGACCTTCTTAGTCCCTCTTCTCGGGGGTCTAATAATTGTGCTTATCGTCGTATTCGCGTGTTACCTCATAGGGGCCCTGCTTCTGAGGAGGTCCCTTGAGGTGCTTTCTTTTAGGTCTGGCGAGGTGTTATTCGGCGTGGCTTGGCTACTGTTGCTCATAGGCGCAGCGACGTCAGTAATCGTGATGGGCTTCGTGATCACGGCGATTGCTTGGACAATAATGGCTATAGCCTTCTACTCACTAAGGCCTAAGCCCCAAGTCGTAAAGGCAACCCCTTAGGCCCTTGAAGGCTATCGAAGACAAACCCGCGAAATGAGATCTCGTGGAGTCGACTCATAATAAAGGTGCGATGGTCGAGAGCCCGACCTTGTGAAGTAAGGCGACATATACTTACGCACAGTTAGAACTCGTACTCTATCTTGCCCCTCCCCGGTATCCAGTCTATGGTCCTTCCTATCAGCCCCTTGCTCAGCCTGTAGTGGTATATCTCCCTTATGAGCTGGGCC
>CAZLVJ010000107.1:0-2499 GCA_964562935.1 uncultured Nitrososphaerota archaeon | reverse complement strand
CCTCCACCACCTCCACGCTCAGCCCCAGCCCCTCGAAGTAGCTCGAGGCTATGCGAGGAAAGCTCGTTGCCACCCTAGAGCCTTGAGGTAGCTCGTAGACGCTGTTTACGGGCGACTCCTCTGGGACCGCCACGACCATCTTGCACCACCCGAAGCCGAGGTCCAAGAGCTCGTAGACGTCCGCCTCCTTCTCCAAGACCAGGTCGTGGCCCGTGATCCCCAAGTCGACGGCCCCGAAGTGGACGTATATCGGTATGTCGGCGGCCCTCGCGAACACGACTTCGAGGTCGTCGACCTTCACCACGTAAGACCTCGACGCCTCGCTGACAGAGAGGCCCGCCCTGGCCAAGAGCTCCAAGGACGGCTTGTGGAGCCTCCCCTTGTTGGGGATAGCCATCCTCAAGGCCCTCAACTACTCCACCACCTCTAGGATTGCCCTCATTCTCTCGGCCTTGGCCCTAGCGCCCTCCAAGTCGCCCACGGGGTGTAGCTCTGCTATCACGCCTCGGCCTCTAAGGTCTCGAGCCCTCAGTAAGGCCTCTCGGTAGCCCTCGTAGCTCAAGGGCACTATTATGACCCTCTTCCTCTTGTTCAATCGCTGAGCTATGGCCTCTACGCCTATGGCCTCGACGAGGTGGTCGACAACAAGCGCAAAGCCAGTGGCCGGGACCTCTTTGCCCACGAACGAGGCTATTAGGTCGTCGTACCTGCCCCCTCCGCCGAGGGCGCTCCCGAAGGCTGGTGTATAGGGCTCGAAAATTATGCCGGTGTAGTAGTCTAAGCCCCTTATCAGCCCTACGTCCAAGGAGACTTTGTCCTGAAGGCCGTTGTAGCTCAATAACCTGAAAAGTAACTCGACTTCCTCAGCCAGTCTGGCGATCTCCTCGTCGTCCACAGCACTCAAGACCTCGTCGAGCACTTTCAGCCCCCTGACCTCGCACACCGCCTCGAAGGCCCTCACAACCCCCTCGTCGCAACCGGAGCTCCTGAGCATGCGCTTAAGGCCTGTCGAGTCCTTCATCGACACAAAGCCCTTGACCCTCTCAACCTCATCGCTTCCCAGCTTGGCTAGGGCCAAGAGCCTCTTGAAGATCCCCGCGTGGCCCACGTCCACCTTGACGTCTTTCAAGCCCAGCTCGTTAAGAGCCGTCAGCATCAGCGAGATGACCTCAGCGTCGGCGTCGACCCCTCGATTGCCTATGAGCTCGACGCCCGCTTGCCAGAGCTCTCTCGGGTAGCCGGGGTACCTCTCCTTGAACCTGACCACGTTGCTCACGTAGCAGAGCCTCAGGGGCATGCCCTCCTTGAGCATCTTGGAGCTGACAAGCCTCGCCACGGGGGCCGTCATCTCGGCCCTGAAGGCTACGAGCCTGCCGTCGTCGTCTTGGGCCTTGAACATCGATTGAACTAGGCCCTTCCCGACGCCCTTCGAAAGCGACTCCAAGTATTCGAAGAGCGGCGTTCTGACCTCCCTATAACCCCATAAAGTGAAGGTCTCGAGAAGCTTTAGCTCAACGTACCTAAAGGCCTCGCTGTGAGGAGGGGTTAAGTCTCTAGTGCCCCTCGGCGTTTGAGTGAACGAGAGCCCTCCTAGCCACCAGATGACCCTCCGGTTGAGCGAGTGAAGTTATGTGGTTATTAAACCTTACTCAAGGCCCTCGAGCACTACGGAAAGTGACCCTCTTACCCCCTTCATTTGACCTCGTGAGGCCTCGATCCCACCGAAGCCTTACGGATGCCCATGATTTTAATGTGTCGAGACGGCCTTCTTGAATATCTTGTAAAAAATGTACACTTTATGGTTCTATTTTCGAACTTTTCTTTCCGAAAAATATAAATTATAGTCCGCTTCTACGTCTGCCGATACACATGCCGATAACCAAGGTCTTGATAGTCGATACTACCCTCCGAGAGGGCGAACAGACCCCCGGAGTGAACTTCACGGTCGAGGAGAAGCTGGAGATAGCGAGGGCCTTGGACAGCATAGGGGTCCACATGATCGAGGCTGGCGACCCCAACGTGTCTGAGGACGTGCATCAAGCGGTCAAGCTGATAGCCAGCGAAAACCTATCGGCCGAGGTCATAGCCCACTGCAGAGCGAACGTGGAGGACGTCAATAGGGCCCTCTCGTGCGACGTTGATAGGGTCGCGATATTCCTGGGGGTCACTGATGCGAAGCTGAGGTCCATGAAGCTGACGGAGGATGAGGCGGTCGAGAGGGCCGTGAAGGCAATAGAGCATGCCAAGAGCCACGGGGTTAAGGTGAGGTTCACCGCTGAGGACGGGACTAGGGCCCGATACGACTTCTTGGTCAGGATATGTAGAGCGGCCGTGGAGGCAGGGGCCGACAGGATAAGCCTTCCCGACACAGTTGGCATAATGACTCCTTGGAAGATCAGGGAGTTCTTCGAGAGAATCCGCAGGGACGTCAAGAACGTCGAGTTTGACTGCCACTGCCACAACGACTTGGGCATGGCGGTTGCCAACGCGTTGGCGGCT
>CAZLVJ010000106.1:0-2550 GCA_964562935.1 uncultured Nitrososphaerota archaeon | reverse complement strand
CCTGAGGGCCTCCTCTCTCTCGTCGGGGGTCAGGTCCCAGCTCGCTATGTCCGCTCCCCTGCCAGTCGGTATGAAGTTGAAGAATACGACCCTCTTGACCCCGAGGCCCTCGCAGAAGTCCACCATCTTTTCTATTTCGTGGTAGTTGGCCTTCGTCAGTGTCATGGCGATCCCCGTTGTGATGCCCTCCTCAACGCAGTTCCTCACGCCCTCGACGGCCTTCTTCCAAGAGCTTTGAACCCCCCTAAACTCGTCGTGCTTCTTGGGGTCTGGGGAGTCAAGGCTCACCTCGACGTACTGGACGCCCGTCTCCTTCAGCTTCTTGGCATAGTCCCTCGTTATCACGATCCCGTTGGTGGCGACCGCGACGTACATGCCTCTCGACGCAGCCTCTCGGGCGACGGGGAGGAAGTGGGGGTGGATTAGGGGCTCGCCGCCCGAGAACGCTATAGCCGGTACGTCAGCCCTGTCCAGCTGGTCCACGACAGCGAGCTTCTCCTCTAGCGTGAGCTCGTCCGGTAATGGCTCGTCAGCATTCTGGTAGCAGTGCTTGCACCTCAAATTGCACATGTTCGTGAAGTTCCAGACTATCAGGAACGGCGCTGGGAGCTTCTGGGGGACCGTGATGCCGTACTTGGCTATTCCTTTAAGGACGAGGACGAGCCCTCTCCTCACTGAGGGGTCCTTGGCGTAGCCCTTAAAAGCCTCGAAGTCCGCCTTCACAGCTCTAGTCATGAGCGACAGAGCGAGCTTCAGGGCCCAGCCCTCGACCCTGCACAAGCCGAAGGAGGCGGCACCCTCGCCAATTATGTAGTCCAGGGCGTGGCTGAGCCTAGTTCCACGACCATGGGGGCAGGGAGATGTCATCCTGTTCAAGAGGAAGCGAGAGAGCCTGTTACCGAAGACCAGCCTAATAATGTGCAATAAGCTCTTGACGCTCAAGTCGCCCACGTTCTATAGTATAAATCATGAGCCAGGAGTTACGCTTTTCGCTTGCAGCGATGACCTCCAACGAGGGACGGGGGCTCGACTTGTTGATCCGTAAATGGAGGACCCGTCCTTAGTGCTTCGGTCATCCAACGCCTTAACTAGCGTGTATCGGCAGGCTACGCTGATGAGAAGGGAGCGAAATTACGGCCCACCGACTCCTAGACGGGGTTCCTCAGAGGGGCTTGCAACACAACCATGTCACTTAAGACTGAAACCCTTCGCATGAGTAGAGCCTCTTCTTCAACCAGAGGGCAAGGTTTACTAGGCTTATCATCACCGGGACCTCTATCAGCGGCCCTATCACCGTCGCGAAGGCCTCTCCTGACGCCAAGCCGAAGACCGAGACAGCGACGGCTATTGCTAGCTCGAAGTTGTTGCTAGCGGCCGTAAACGCAAGTGTAGTGGTCCTCGCGTAGTCGATTCTAAATGACCAGCCCAAGAGGAAGGACGCCAAGAACATGGCCACGAAGTACAGCAACAGCGGGATGGCCACCCTAACTACGTGAAGCGGCAACGCCACTATGTACTCTCCCTTCAGCGAGAACATCACCACTATGGTGAAGAGGAGGGCGAAGAGCGACGTGGGGCTAAGCCTCGGCATGAATACGTTGTCGTACCACTCCCTCCCCTTCTTCTTGAGGAGGGCGAACCTAGTCAACACCCCTGCAAAGAACGGTATGCCCAAGTATATGGCAACCGACTGAGCCACGTCTAGCACCGAGACTTGGACCACGAGGCTCTCGCCCCAGAGCCAAGAGCCGAGTACCGTTATGAAGAAGAAAGCGAGCACGGAGTACATCGCTATTTGGAAGATGGAGTTCAGGGCCACGAGTATGGCGGCCCACTCGTTGTCCCCCTCGGCTAGGCTGTTCCAGACTATCACCATTGCTATGCACCTAGCCAGGCCTATCAGTATCACGCCAGTCCTGAACTCCGGGAAGTCTGCCAAGAAGGTGCAGGCGAGCAGGAACATCAAAAAGGGCCCGATCATCCAGTTCTGCGCTATGGACAGGGAGAGCATCTCCTTAGACCCCTTGGCTGTGACTATTTTCCTCAGCTCCTCGTACCTGACCTTCGCTAGGGGAGGGTACATCATCCATATGAGACTGATGGCTATGGGGATGGACGTTGCGCCTATGCTCAAGGAGCCGATGATGTTGGCGACCTCCGGGTACGCGTAACCCAGCCCGATGCCGAAGACCATGGCCAGGAATATCCAGAGCGTGAGGAACTTAGTCAGTATGGGCAATCTCTCCCCATTGCTCATTGAGACCACTATACCTCGCAGGCGATCATCGATTTGGTCAGCTCATAACATTACAACTATTTATTTTAAAAGATTTCGTTAAAGCGTTAGAGCGATAATTAATGGCGACCCAGTGCTACATCGAGCTAACAAGGCGTTACCTCCAAACGACGTCCCCGAGCGCGTAGGCCGTGACCGTGGCGAGGGCCACTGTCGTCACTATGTAGACCGCCGCCTTCTTGACGCCGAAGACTCTCATTATTGCTATCATATTTGGCGCGCTCAGCCCCGGGCCTGCTAACAATAGGCCTAAG
>CAZLVJ010000105.1:0-2564 GCA_964562935.1 uncultured Nitrososphaerota archaeon | reverse complement strand
CCTCCGGGTTCCTCCAGTAGCCCTTGGCCACGCCGGGCCCCCTGAGGGCTATCTCCCCGACCTCTCCGGGCCTCAGCTCCTTCGAGGGGTCTTGGGGGTCGACGATCTTCACCTCGCAGTAGCCAACAGGCGCTCCGACGCTCCTATACCCCTTGGACAGTTGTTGGAAGGACGCGGGGACGGCCGTGCCGACGACTATGGTCTCGCTGAGCCCGTAGGCATTGACGACCTCTATGTGGGGATACCTTTCAACGAACCTCCTCCAAGTCTCCTCGGGAGTTGTAGCGCCACCAGTTATTATGCACCTGGCGCTCCTGAGCATCTCCTCGGACCCCGGTGGCGCGTGGACCAGTGAGTAGAGGACCGGCGGCATCCCTGATAGGATCGTGGCCCCGTAATCGCTCGCCAGCCTCAAGTACTCCTCGAGATTGAAGCGCTCCATGATCACGAACGTGGCCCCGTGCCTTAGCGCCGTTATCCCCCAGCTGACTCCGACGTGGAAGTGCGGGTATATCCCCAAGTAAACGTCGCTCTCCGTCAATCTCAAGACCCACCTCTCGGCCTCGACCGCGGCCATCCAGTTGCCATGGGTCAGCATGGCCCCCTTGGGCCTCCCCGTAGTGCCCGACGTGTACTGTATTTGGCAGACGTCGTCGAACGAGCAGTTCTCAGGGCGGCACCTCGACGAGTGGCCCTCCCAAAGCTCTCTGAAGCTGACGGTCCCCCTAGCCCCCTTGAGCGAAACCACCGTCGCTTTGCTTAGGTCGACCTCCACCTTCGGCAAGACGTTCAAGCAGACCTCATCTAGCGCTATCACGACCTTCGGTTCGGAGTCCCTCAATATGATGGTCAGCTCCTCGGACTTGAAGTCCGGATTGACAGGGACGGCTATCGCCCCTATTCTCCAGATGGCGAAGTAGCTCATTATCGTCTCGAGCCTGCTGCCGAGGCACACTACGACCCTGTCGCCCTTCTCGACCTTCAAGCTCTTCAGGCCATTGGCTAGGGCACAGACCATCTCCAGCAACTCCTTGTACGTCATCGCCTGTCCGCCCTTCGGGTACACCATCGCTCGTTTGTCGCCGTAGTACACGGCGTTTGAGTCGAGGAACGAGGTGAAGTTCAAGGAGCTCACCCCAAGAGCTCGAGAACCTCTCGTGGAGGCTTCTTCGTGAAGAGGCTGACGAGGAAGAACGTCGGAAGTGCGACCAACAGCGCTGGGATGACGGCGTGCACGTTGGTCGCCTTGTAGAGGAACACGTGCCACGAGAGGCCCACCGCGAGCCCTGATATCATGGAGGCTATGGCCCCGGCCTTAGTGGCCCCCTTCCAGTAAAGCCCTATGGTCACGGGGCCCAAGAAGCAGACGAATATCGTGCCGAAGGCCGCGGCGACTATTTCGACTATTATCCCTGTCTGGACTAAAGTTAGCAAAAGCGCTATCACCCCGAAGGCTATTGGCGAGGCCCTAGCCAACACCATGAGGGACCTCTCGCTTACGCTCGGCCTAGCCAGTTGGACCACGTCCCTCGTGAGGGCCGCCGACAGCACCAAGAGGGTCACCGCTAGAGTCGACATGGACGCTGCCACGGGCGCCGCCAATATCAGGCCCCTCAGGCCCGAGAGGGCCAGCACTTCCACAGTCTTAGGGATAACCCAGTCGGTGTCCTTCATAAGTCTGGCGACCTCGCCTTGCGATAGCCTAGGGTCCAAGATCAAGTGGCAGAAGGCCCCTAACGAGAAGACGGCCATGGCGTAGGCCGCTACTAAGACCGGCCCCAAGACCCTTCCTTGGCTTATCACCCTCGCGTCCCTAGCAGCGTAGAACTGCATCAGCAGGCTGGGCAGGGCTATCTGCGCCATGCTTATCGAGAAGGTTATGCTCATTATTAGCTGAGGGACCGCGCCCGCCTTCATGGCCGGAGGGGGACCAGCGCCGTCGAACCTCAGCCACATCTCTCCGCTAATCCCGTTTATCGTCATCGATCGAAGCTCCTCGACCCCCTTAATGGGGCCGCCCACAGCGCTCATCACTAGCCCGAAGGTGAGGAAGGCCGCGAGCAACATCAGGGAGCCGAGTATCAAGTTGTTGAGGGCTGCCGCCCTGAGCCCCCCTAGGGCTACGTAGAGTAGCACTGGGATTGCGAGCGCCACTAGGCCCACCTCGAAGCCGGTATTGAACACCGTGGCGATTATTATGGCCCCTCCCTTGTAGACGCTCGTGAGGTAAAGCGTGAACAAGAACATCATGACGGCCGCCGCGACGGCCTTGGCGACCTTGCTCTGGTACCTGTGCTCTATGAAGTCTGGGACGCTCACTATGCCCGCTTTGGAGGCGTACTTGAAGAGCCTCTCAGCTACTAGGATCCACATCAGCACCACTCCTATCACGTGCCAAGCAGTGAGCCAGGCCCCGAAGCCCAAGTTGAAGAGGTACGTGGCACCGCCGCCTCCGAGGAAAGAGGCAGCACTGAAGTACGTGGCCATCAGCGAGAAGGCTAGGGTCACTGCTCCTAGGCCCCTATTGGCCAAGAAGAAGCCAGTCATCGACCTGCTGAGGCCGT
>CAZLVJ010000104.1:0-2617 GCA_964562935.1 uncultured Nitrososphaerota archaeon | reverse complement strand
CGAGGTGCTCATGGAGTCCTTCGACGAATACGCCTACTCGGACTTCATATCCCTAGGCTTGGACTGGGGGCTTGCCAAGCGCTACGCAATCAAGGCCGTCGAGTACGTGCTGTTAGAGCAGAGGGTGCCGCTGGAGTTCAGGGGGCTCCAGCTCTCAGTGCCCAGGCCGTCGAGGGCCCTGAAGATGGCATCCGTGGACGCTATCTTCCTCAAGGTAATGGACCAGGCCGACACGGGCTTGCTGGGCTTGGCCGTGTACGACGGCGAGGACGCGAAGTGCTCGATCATATACAAGGACTTCGGCCTTGTGCACCCGGACTCCCAGATAGAGCTGGCCGTATCCTCGCTCGTCAACGATGACTTCACAATACTGGTCTACGGCTTCGAACAACTCCAGAGGTCGCTCACGAGCGGCGGCCTGAAGTCCTTGGCCCTTATGCTGAAATCGCTGGCCCTCGAGGGCAAGGTGGTCGACGTGAGGGAGCTGGCCGTCAAGCTCCTCGAGCTGCCAGCAGCCCCCCTCGAGGAGGTGGAGAGGGCCATAGGCGCGCAGAGGGCGACGTCAATAGCGGACGTCATGTTGGAGCTGGAGAACTCCAAAAGGAGGGTGGCGAGCGAGCCCCCGGCTTCTTGGATCAACTTCACGAAGTACTTGAGGGAAAAGGTTGAGGGCTACTTGAGCGACAACGTGAGGTCGACTTACTTACTCTACTTGGCCCTAAAAGAGTACGAAGCCAAGAAGGGAGGGAGGGCCGAGGCTAGAAGCGAAGCACAACGCCAACGCGCTTAGAGTTCAAAGGTCCATTACGCAATAGCTATGCGACCTTCGAGCTCAAGCTGGCGTCCCAGCGCCTAACAAGCCCATTAGAGCTCAGATAATTCTCTGCCGACCAAGACCGTTAAGTCGTGCCTTTGGGCTAGCGCTCTGAGGCGCTCCTTGGCTTCTGCGCTCGCGTTGGCCACGACGAGGAGCTTCAGTTGGACCTCCTCGCCGTAAAGCTCCTTCACGAAGCTGACCCTCTCCAAAAGCTTGGAGACTTCAGCCTCAGCCTCCTCGGCCGTGCCCACGGTCGTCGTGACCTCGCCCACTACTAACGGGTTTTCGCAGAATACGTCTATCTCCCAAGTCCTCTTGCTCTTCGGATCCTTCAACTTGACCTCGGCCTCGACCTTCACGGCCTCGGGGTAGCCCCTCTCGATGAGGAGCTCCTTGATGAAGGCGGCCGCGTAGTGGTCGAGCGTCATCCCCACGGATCTTCCCAATTGCTCGAAGCTGGTCCTGAGGCCCCTCACCTCAGTCCACAACTTCTCTTGACCCCTCCTAAGCTCCCTCACCTCTTCCCAAGTCTTCTCTATTTCCCGCCACGTCCTTGCTTGTTCTTCGCGAAGCCCCTTGATCTCTTCCCAGAGCTTCTCTATTTCCCGCCAGGTCTTCGCCTGCTCCTCGCGTAACCCCTCGATCTCCCGCCAGGTCTTCTCTATTTCCCGCCACGTCCTTGCTTGTTCTTCGCGAAGCCCCTTGATCTCCTCTCTGGTCTTCTCCATCTCTTGCCATATCTTTACTTGCTCCTCGCGAAGCCCCCTAACCTCCTGCCACAGCTTCACGATCTCCTCCTTGGTCTTACCCATTTCTTGCCATGCTCTCACTTGCTCCTCTCGGAGCCCCCTGATCTCCTGCCAAATCCTCTCTTGGTTCTTCTCTATGCCATCAAGCCTCTCCAAGACCTCCCTAATGCCTATGAGGCCCGCTACCGCGTACCTGAACTCTCGGTCCTCCTCTAACGCCCTCAATATCTTCTCCTTGTAGGCCTTTGACGGAGCTCGAGAGGCCACGACTCATAATGCCTATCGGGCGTTAATATCTATTTTGCAAGGGTTTTACGAGCTTTAAGGCGCTATGAGCCGTAAGCGGTAAATCATCGGCCTCGCCATGAAGGCGAAGGCCGACGTGAAGAAGGCCATGCGGTATTGGGGTTGTAGCTAGCAATATGAGCCCATGGTAACTTCCACGTTCTAAAGATCTCAAACGAGCTCAGATGACCTCATCGGTTACCTTTTTCCTCCTCGAGGCCCTCGTATCCTCGTGGGGTCCCTAGAGCCTAAGTGCAACATGGAGGCTCAGGGCTATCCCCGAGGGGCCTGCCTCACTGAGACTCCAGAGGGCTTGAAGCCAGCGTGTCAGGCGACTCTGAGGTTTGAAGGAGGCAAGTGGTACAGGCTCATTGAGGCGGCGCACCTCTCGAGGCCCGAGGACTACTTCTCCATATACCAGTCTGGCTGCAACCACTCTTGTCTGAAGTGCCACTCTTGGTACTTCACCCAAAGGGCCACGGGCGCTTGGATGTCGACCGACGACATAGTCGAGATGGCGGCGAAGTACGCCGAAATCGTGACGGTCAAGGAGCCGAGGTGGAGGGCCACGATGTGGCACGCGACCGATCTGTGCAGGCACTGCGGCATGTGCGTCCTATGGGACGAGAGGCACCCGCTGTGTCCAAAGGTCTTGAAGCCCGACCAAGTGGTCCTGAGCCCTCAGGGCTGGGGCCCCGCGAGGAACATAGTTGCCTTCACCGGAGGGGACGTGGCCTGCAGGGCCGAGTTCTACGCTCAAGCGGCC
>CAZLVJ010000103.1:0-2635 GCA_964562935.1 uncultured Nitrososphaerota archaeon | reverse complement strand
CGGCTTCCCTGATTATCTTGTTTATCTTCGAGTAGCCCATGAGCACTAGCAGTATAGTCAGGTCGTTGACGTTTATCTTGCCCCTGACGCCGAGCTTCTTGAGCCTCTTTGTCAGCTCCTTGAGCATGGAGAACACTTCGTCCGGCATTGATATCTGGTGGGTCCTGCCCGTCAAGGCTATGGTCTTGAGGGCGTAGGTCTTCGCGTAGACCTCTTTGAGGCCCTCTAGCGTCGATATGTCCTTAGCCCCTAGCTCGTTTACCAGTTCCTCCACCTTGGACATGACCGATCACCCTAAGGCAGACGCTAGCTACAGGAGAGGGTCTGCTTATAAGATTTTCACTTTCTAGGCGCAAGTGAAACAGTTGAATTGACGGTTCTCCAAGTATCGAGGTATACTGTATGAAATTAAGGTCTGAGCGACGGTCTGAGCCACGTAAGCCCTCTTCGACGCTTGCACTCGGACTACTCCAGATCGGTTACCTCCTTCAGCCCCTCTCTCGAGCCGAACTTATTCACGTAGACGAACTCCCTCAGGTCTAACCTCCTCGACATGGGCCTTTCATCGGGGTAGCCCAAAGCTATTATTGAGACTAGCGCCCATCCCTCTGGTATATCGAGCAACTTCTTCGCCTCTTCCTCGTAAGACGAGCCGTAGCTACCTATCCAGCAGGCGCCCAGGCCAAGCGCGTGAGCTGCTAGGAGGATGTTCATGGTAGCGGCGGCGCCGTCCTCCGCGGGGTGCCTAGTAGCCCTAGTGTCCACTGCCACGGCTATCCCGAGGGGCGCCTTGGCCAAGAACTTGCCAGCCGTCGTGGCGTTGGCCACCCTCCTCTTCAAGTCCTCGTCGGCTATGACTATGAACCTCCAAGGCTGGCTGTTCTTCGAGGAGGGGGCCCACCTCCCTGCCTCCAAGACCTCTCTTAATACATGAGGAGGGATTTTCTCCTCCTTGAACCTCCTGATGCTTCTCCTGGTTTTGATGGCTTCGAGCACGTCCAACTCGACCACCTAGTCCCACGACATTGTTACGCTCCTACAGGTGATAAGGCTTTTCTATGAGCTAAGGGGCACAGAATTAGGATTATGTGAGGCCGAGCCCCTGAGCAAATGGTGCGCTGGCTGGCATAGCTGACAGCTGAAAGGCCCTTAACGAAGGTCATGAGTCAGATGGACTAGCGCAAGTATAGCGCATTTTTGAGGTAAAGCATATCTCGCCGAGTTGCATCTAGAGCCCTTGGGATGATGACTTCTTCGGTCCCCCTTGCCGAGCGGGTGATGCAAAGGCCGGGACAGCTGACCTGAGTCCTCCTGCTCTTGAATCCGCGGGGATCACGTAGCATTGTACAAGGTATGCTGAGGCCGAGAAGCCGTGGCAGGTAGGCGCATGGCACGACAAGCGATCTCGGTTTGGGGTTAGGGGGCCCTCCATATCTTCAGCGGCTCCCCCCTCTTCAATGCCTGGACCTCGACCAAGTTGGCTATGCCCGAGCTCTTGATCTTGGCCCCGAGCACCTGCTCCACTTGGAAGATCCCGGCCTCGTTCTCCATGTCCACGACTATCTTGACGGGCCTCTCCCCTCCCCTCTCGATCTCAACCCTCTTTATCGCTAGGGCCGAGAAGCCGTGTATGTCGCTCTTGCCGAGCTTGTAGGGGATCCTGGCCCTCCCCTCCGCCATGTCGGTCCCGTCAGCCACCTTGACCACCCCGGCCTCGACGGTGAGGGGCACGACCCCTTCGTCGTGGGAGAATATGGCGTGCAGTATCTCCTGCTTCACTACCACCGCCTTGTGCTTGTCGTCGGCGTACAGCTTAGGCAGGAGCCTCCTCAAGATCCTCTCGGCTATGTAAGCTCCGTGGAGGTGATGCCCCTCTCTGTGAATCGCGTTCCCGACGTCGTGGAGATAGGCCCCTCCGACCACTACGACTTTGGAGTCCTCTAGGTCTCCCTCGCCATCCCTTACCAGCGACGGCTGGACGCCCCAATCGATCAAGAGGTCTAAGATCTCGAGCGCCGATCCGGACACGACCCTCGAGTGGATCACTCCGTGGTCGTTGTAGAAGAGCCTCGTGACGGCCATGATGTTGGCAACCCTCAGCAGCGCCTGCACTTCTGGATCCCTCTCCAGCATGTTGAAGAGCTTGGAGGCCTTGGAGCTCTCCTCGACTTTGGAGTAGACGAGCTTAGAGCTTATGACGACCAAGGAGGACGCACCTGGTAACTTCTATCGCGTCAAGGCTGAAAAGAGTTGCCAGACCGAGAGTACACTTCGATAGCTGGCCTCGAATCCTTGCGTAAAGATAAAAACCAGCTCAGACGAGAACTTCTGGAGGTATATGAAGAGGCTCGACCTCCTATTCGTAGGCTTCGGGGTCGTCGGGAGAGGCCTCGCGGACCTCTTGCTTGAGAAGGGCGAGTTGCTCAGGTCAAGGTTCGGAGTCGACGTGAGGGCCGTGGGGATATGTGACTTGAGGCTGGGCTCGATAGCGAGCGACGACGGGATAGACCTGTGCAAGGCCTTAAAGCTTGCTGACTCGGGCAGGACGTTCAAGGACTACGACCTGCCGGCGAGGAGGGACTTGACGAGCCTCGAAGCGATAAGGGAGACATCGTCGAACGTCGTCGTGGAGGTC
>CAZLVJ010000102.1:0-2645 GCA_964562935.1 uncultured Nitrososphaerota archaeon | reverse complement strand
TTAGAACTTCAGGGCCTCATCGCTGGATAAATGAGCGACCCTAAAGCCGTCGGATCTGAGGCTTCTAGGACGACTCACGTCCTCTCATCTATAATGGACGGGGAAGAGCTGGCCAGTCATCGTCCGTATTCGAGGAAGGCCTTTGCCTTGGAGCCGATGGACCACGGGCTCTTCCATGGTGACATAGCATTGAGCTCAAGGTCGATATCGGGGTAGCCCTGTACGCCGAGAAGAGTTTATGAGAGGACAAAAGTGGCTGACGTGTAGCCCTCACCAAAACCTTTAGGTTAAAAGACTAAATCACTAAATGATACTCCCATGAATCTCTCAACAAAACCCCAAGCCTTTATGGTCAACACGAAAATGAAGCGTGACCTGCTACGTTGTATAAAAAATGTGAAAAGACTACTGGGTTAATTTAGAGAGGCCCTCTCAAGTGGTCCTACTAAAGATCAATTCAGCTTGGAAATGATATCACGCCTCTCGATCTCAAATCGTTTATCTCTTCATCGCTTAGCTCTAGCAACTCCTTCAGGATCCTCACGGTATCTTCTCCTATCCTTGGAGGCCCTCTCCACACCTTACCAGGCGTTTTTGAGAATTTTGGAACGATTCCCATCTGCTTTATTACTTTTCCAGTGTTCATCTCTAAGACATCCACTATGTCTCCACGCTGGATCCAATGCGCATCTTTGATGACGTCATCCGGGGTCGAGACGCGCGAGCAAGGTATGCGCCACTTGGAGAAGTGCTTCTCGAGCTCTTCCCTCGTGTACTTCATGAGGCACTCAGTTATTATCTTGTCTAACTCCCTGCCCTTAGGTGAGTCCCGGACTTGGGTCTCCTCGTATGGGAAGTCGTCAGGGTTTATTTCGGTCAGCTCTGATAGCGCCTCTAAGAATCTGCGGTAGACGTTCGGGCCCACAGCCCCCAAGGCCACCCACCCATCCTTCGCCCTATACAAGCCATAGGGTTGAGTGAAGGGGTGCTTCTTTTCGTATCCTCGCCAATCTATGTAGCCCACGTTATAGTACAATCCATAGTAAAACTCAAGAACCCTCGCTATGGCCTCAAATTGGGCTATATCGACTACTTGGCCCTCTCCGGTTCTCTGCGCATGAATGTAGGCGGCTAAGGCCCCGACAGCGCCGAACAGGGCCGTGAGATAGTTGCCCGTGTAAAATGGTATCTTGACGACGTCGTCAAGCGGTGCCATAAATGCTTTACACCAGCCAGAGTAGGCCTGGGCCGTAAGGTCATAGGAGCCTCTCGAGCATTTTTCTGGGTCGCCCCCGAACTCTGGCTTCCCATACCCGCTTACGTGAACTATGACGATCTTTGGATTCACTCGTAGCATCTCTTCGTCTGAGATGCCAAACTTCTCTTTGAGCCAAACCATGTTCTCGATGAAGATGTCTGATTGCTTTATGAGCCCATAAAAAATCTCTTTCCCCTCCTCGGTCTCTAAGTCAAGGGCAATGCTAAGCCTATTTCTGACGCCAGTTGCATATTCGGCGCCTATCTTCTTACCCCCTGCCTCTAGGGCGACGCCCACGTACCTCCACGCCTCGCCACTGATAGGCTCGATGTGTATTAGCTCAGCGCCGTAATCGGCCAACAGCGTCCCGATGAACGGCCCTGCGACTATGCTTCCAGCGCTTAAAACTCTTATGCCGCTCAATGGCCCGAAGGATGGGGCGAAGAGAGGAGCCTTCTTTCTCTCAAGGTTTCTAACGTTTTTAAGGAGCCCCATTCTGTGGTCCCTCACTACCTTGCGCATTGGGTGTAGTGGGTAAATATAGTCAATAGGTTAATAAGATTTTCTTACTCCCTATGTCTAATAAGGCCAGCCTGTTAGAGGCTTTAGACCTGTGGAACTAACGGTCAGCCATTTAGTTTTAAGTAGGCTTTTGCTTGAGGGCCTTAAGGCTTGGATCGCGGAGCCTCTAAGGATAACAAAAAGGTCTAAGAGATACGGAGGCTGGGGGAGGAGATTTTACGACCGTCTTTTGAGTCATGACCGTCCACCCACAAATTGGCGTGAAAGGCCGATCATCGAGAAGGGGGAAGAGTGAGCCTCTAATAAAATGATAAAAATTCTTGACCGTCACTCCGACAACGTAAGGCTTAAATAAATTAATAAATTTATGCCATAATAAGTTATGCCATTAAGAGAAATGCGGGAGGCACGTGTATTGGAGAATAAGCGGTATGGCTTGGAAATACTAAATAAGCTCGATTTAGAAAGGAAGCCCATATGTGTAAAGTTCTCATATTTGAAGCCAGAAGGTTTTGAAAAGTTGGACATCAAATCTCGTCTCTGCGAATTTGTAAGTGTAGCACAAAAAATGGATAAGCAATTTTATATAGACAAGGAAAACGAGGACTGTTACGGTAAAAAAGTTCTTGGAATGGAAGACTTCCCATCCTTCGCGGAAAGCGGTCTAATAGGGTCCGAGTTGAAAATTTTCCAAGAACCTCGGGCAAATGCGAGACTTTATTTCTACGTTCCGCGTTTAAGGCCTGGAATGGTTAACTATGTAATATTCTCTCCAATTGATAAACTATCATTCGATCCAGATTTATTAATAGTAACTGCCAATGTTAGTCAAGCAGAGATAATCTTAAGGGCTATGAGTTATTCT
>CAZLVJ010000101.1:0-2791 GCA_964562935.1 uncultured Nitrososphaerota archaeon | reverse complement strand
GGCTGTGGGAAGAGGTCAAGGCCATCAACGTAAGAGTTGGGAGGATTGAGAGGAGGGTCACGAGAGTCGAGAGGACGCTGGAGAAGCTCACGCTAGACGTCGAAGATGAGGCTAGAATAGTAGTTAAGAGCAGGCTAAGGGAGATGGGCTACGAGGTTGAGGTGACGTCGCTCACCCTACCAGAGGTCGAAGTGAACCTCTATGGAGCCGGTGGTGACTTGTGCGTCATCGGAGAAGCCAAGATTAGGGCCTCCTCTAATGCAATAGATGAGCTCAACAAAAAGATTGAGTTATTAAAAAGGCTCTACCCGGACAAGCTGAAGCCCAAGGTGTTGAGAGCCGTCTACGTGAACTTGGCCATGCCTGGCTTAGTCAAGAGGGCTGAGAAGGAGGGCGTCTGGGTCTTGAAGGCGACTGGCGACGTCGTCAAGCCGAGAATGTGAGCTCGTGAGCTAGGGCGGTCCTGTTTTTGAGTTTAGACGCCCGTGTAAACCTTCATCCCCAGCTCCTTGGCAGTCTCCAAAGCTTCTTGGTCTGCATAGGGCGTCACGATCATCAGCTTGTCGGGCCTCCTCGGCGTCTCTTCGTAGCCCAGCAAGCCTGCGACGGCGTACTTGAACTCCAAGTCCTCCTTGAGCAAGGCGAATATCTTCGCTTTTAGCTCGCTTAGTTCCACGGTCCTCGCTCTCCTTGTTGAGAGATGGCTCTCTAACATGTAAATCGATTCATGGCTCGACGCCTGCCGCTCAATGACGGAGCGGGCCTTAAAGTAGCTGACGACGTAGCCCAGCTCGGCTACTAACGAACAACGGCTACGACCAAGGCATATTCGCAGACGGACTAGACGCCGAGCACTTCGACTACGACCCTTCTCCTCCTAGGCCCGTCCATCTCCACCAAGAATATGGATTGCCAAGTGCCTCTGACGAGCTCTCCGCCCTTCACCGGAAAGACCCTGCAGGACGAGGTGAAGGCCGAGGCTAAGTGGGCCGATGCGTTGTCGTCCACCAAGTTGTGCCTCCACTTCCCGTCGCGGGGGAAGTTCTCCTCCAGCCACCGAACTATGTCCTCCTTGAGGCCCCTCTCGTCCTCATTGGCTATCACCGCCGCTGTGGCGTGCGGGGCGAAGACCAAGCAGATGCCGTCTCTAACACCGCTCCTCTCAACCGCCTCCTCCACTTGCCTAGTTATGTCGACGAGCTCAACCCTCTTAGAGGTCGAGACCTCTAGGGTATCGAAGTGGACCCTCAACTCGACCACCAACGCTATTACTCCGCGCGACTATTTAACCCGTCCACGAGGCGTAATAAGCGACTGGTCCTTAGGCGATCCCAAACCCGCTGGCCATGGCAGTAAAGGTCCTTGAGGCGTCGCATAAACACAAGGTCTTTGTGAATGAGGGAAGAGGGCTTAGCGGAAACTCTTAATTCCTTGGCCCTCACAATCTATACTATGAGCTTTAGGGCGAAGGGCAGGAGAAAGGAGCCCAGGTTCCTCAGGAGCGACGGCACCCCGAACTTCTCTTCAAAAGTCTACGAGAAGCCCGGCGAGGTCGAGGTCATCGCCCGCAGGCCCGTAGTTACAGCAACCCCGACGACCAAGGTCATAGACGCGCTCAAGATCATGGCCAGCAGGGGGTTCAGGAGGCTCCCAATAACGTCGACGAATGGCAAGCTAGTCGGAATAGTCACGGCGATGGACTTCATGGACTACTTCGGCGGCGGCGAGAAGTTCAACTTGATAGTTAACAGGCACAGCTTCGACGTCTACAGCGCTTTCAACGAAGTCCTCGAGCCCATAATGACGAGGGATGTGGTGAAGGCCTACGTAGACGAGACCTTCATAGACGTCCTCTCGAAGATGGTCAGGTACAACGTCGGAGCCGTCCCCGTAGTCACTAGAGATGAAAAGGTCTTCGGGATAATAACCGAGAGGGACGTAGTGAACCACTTGGCGGAGAAGATTACGGGAAAAACCGTTGAAGAAGTCATGACGAAAGACGTGGTCACCATAGGCCCGAGCGCTACGCTCTACGACGCTTTGAAGACGATGGTCTCAAACGGCTTTAGGAGGCTGCCTGTGGTAGACGATGGAGAGCTCAAGGGGATGCTCGTGGCCATGGATGTCGTGAGGTTCCTAGGCTCTGGCAAAGTGTTCGAGTACGCGAAGTCCGACGACGTCAGGGACGTCTTGGCAGTCAAGGTGGCCGACGTCATGACGAAGGACATTGAGGCGATAACTCCTGGCAACGACGTAGGAGAGGCCGCGAGCTTGATGAGGAGGACGGGGAGGGGATCGTTACTAGTCGTGGAGAGTGGAGAGCTCAAGGGAATTATAACCGAGAGGGACCTGGTGTTAGCGATTGCCTTAGAGTAGCTTCTCGACGACCCTCGCGCCCTCCTCGAAGGCCCTTCTATTCACGTCAAGTGCTCTTCCGCTAAACGTCCTCGCCATGGCCTTAAGTATGGAGTCCTTGCTCAGCAGGAGCCTCCCCGTGGCCCAAGCAGCGCCGAGCATGACCACATTGGCCGATGGAGGCGAGCCAAGGGCCTTGGCGATCTCGTTGGCGTCGAGCACGTAAACCTCCTCAGCTATCCTCTTCGCCTCCTCTATGAGCGCGTTCAGGCTGGGATACGGTATTCCAGCTATGATCGACAGAGGCGGGGGTAAGGCGTTGCTGTTCACGATCGCGACGCCCTTCGGTTTCAAGTATTGGAGGGCCCTCGCGGTCTCCGAAAGCTCGAGGGACACGACCATGTCGGCCGAGCCCTCCATCACGAGGGGCGAGCTC
>CAZLVJ010000100.1:0-2858 GCA_964562935.1 uncultured Nitrososphaerota archaeon | reverse complement strand
AAGGAGGAGGCGCTAGGGACATATACGGGGCGACCGAGCTCTGCGGCCCGGGCGCTGGCCAAGAGTGCATATACGAAAAGGGCTTCCACTTCTGGATAGACCACTTCCTCCTCGAGATAATAGACCCGAAGACTGGCGAGCCCGTCGAGCCCGGGGAGGAAGGCGAAATGGTCTTCACCTCTTTGGTCAAAGAGGCCACACCGCTGGTGAGGTACAGACTCGGCGACATAACCGTGCTCGACGACGAGCCCTGTGAGTGCGGCAGGGTTGCGTTCCCGAGGTGCCTCAGAGTCAGGGCTAGGACCGACGACGTCATATACTACAAGGGCGTCAAGATAATGCCATCGATCATTCAAGAGATAATACTGAGGCATAAAGAGGTTCTCGAGTACCAAGTGGTTATAGACAAGAGCAAGCTCCCCTACGAGTTCGTGGTCAGGCTAGAGGTCCCGAGAGCCGAGCAATCCTCCGCCTTGATTGGGAGGATCCTCAACGAATTCAAGAACAACCTGTTCATAGAGCCTAAGGTAGAGATCGTGGAGCCGGGGTCGCTACCGAGGTTTGAGGGGAAGTCTAAGAGGGTTGTAGTGAAGGAGTGATATAACATGTCCCTTCAAAGAGGTAAGCCGATGGAACTGTGTGAGCTCTTAAGCATAATCGAAGAGCTGGATCAAAAGGTTCTAGGAGCAATTAAGAAGGCCGAGGAGAAGAAGCTCGTGCAGGTAATTAGGGTGCTTGGAACAATTAAGAGCTACATCGATCTATTGAAGAGGGAGCTCGAGGTCGAGGACAAGCTCTGAGAGCCCGTTGCAACTCTTTTACGAGCTCATAGCACAATCCTAAACAGCCTCATAATGACTGAGACGCTCCTAAGTCCTTCGCGTCCTGGCGACCCCATTACTGTTTCATAGTCTCCGACAGCTCGTCTAGCACAACCATTTCGCTCTTTGATTGGTGTGTGAGCTGATGTGGCTCTGGCCCTCGCCTTCGCCGAGCTCATCAGCAACAAGCTCCTGAGAATGAAGAGCATAAAATTAAAAAAATTAGTAGGGCCTCGGGGGACCGTGGCCCCTTCAATTCTTCAACCGGACTGAGGGACTTTAATTGCTACCTTGGCCCTCTTTGGCCTCGATGATCTGTCGCTGAAGTACTTCGTATACTCTCTCGGCTTCAATTGCGACACTATGAAATCAAAGGCCGCCTCTGGGTCAGATCTACTGCCACACGTGTATACATCGACCGTAGCGTAACTATACTCGATCCACGTGTGCACCGCTATGTGGCTCTCAGTGATGAGAGCTATCACTGAAACGCCGCCTCTCTCACCGCCGAACTTCCACGACCTGACCTCGTAGAGGTTGCACTTGGATATGCGAGCGGCCTCTACGACCATTTGCCTCAAGAACTCCTCGTCAGAGAGAATGTTCGGGTCGCAATCGTAGAGGTTGCCGTATACGTGCTTTCCCACTATTTGTCTCGACGAACAGTCCTCCTCAGCCACTTCCTGTCTTGAACCTCCGAGAGGAGGCTGGAAGGTCGATAACTTAAAAAGTTTTCCGAGAAGTTGTTGTGACTTCAAAGCTTGAACGAACAAAGCGGACTGCTGAATACTTCGGCTCACGGCCAGATTATGGGCAAGGGGTCCGGGCTCGCGTAGACGGCCAGCTCCTCGTTCATCGTCGTTTTAAGTGCCCTCACATCGACGCCACTCTCGATTGCCCTCAAGACCGCTCGATACAGGCCCTCGTCTACTTCGCGGAAGACCTGAATGACTCGGCGTGGGGGTGCGTTGCTAAGAAGTACAGAGCCGTCTTAAGCCCTCTCTCCGCTAATTGCGCCAGCTCAGCAACGTGTCTCCTGCCCTTTTAGTGGGGGCGTCGGGGGTACAGAGCTAGTAAGCCCTCTATGTGTGTGGCTGATTTCAATTCCAGCAGAAGCTCTAAGGCTTGTTTTTTGAGCAAGTAATCGAAGCGCGAGGAAGCGAAGCAAACGTTCCTCTTCTCCATTTTAAAGCCCTCGAGCCAGCGAAAGGCGCCCTTCTCGAGGGCTCCTGCAAACAGCGACATTTGAACCGCTGTGTCGACTATTGCGTAACCCCCCTCGGCATCTATAGCTACTAGGTAGCCAAGGGTCCTCCCCTCGCGCTTAGGCCTATAGAGCGCTCTAGAGCCTCTCACGAGCAATTTGCTGAGCCTCCCGTATTTCGGAGGTGAAGCTCTATTGTTCGCCCCCTTCGAGGCACTCGACTACGAAACGGTCAACCCTCCTTAAGATTGTGCACTCGCGAAGATCGTGGAACTCGGCTACCTTAATCAGGCCCACGTGATGCCTAGTGAGGTAGCAAGATTTATGCCTTAGCCAAGCGATAAAAATATATCCTTCCCTCTGAGACCCCCTTTATTACTGTTAGTAATAACAGATTTAAAATAAAATTACTCTGGGTCTTTCCTAAGAAGGGCTATGCCAGGAGAGGCTACTAAGGCTGTTCACGGAGGGGAAGAGGCCGTCGAGGGCATAGCTTCCTTCTTGATTCCCATTTACCAGACGGCCGTGTTCCCCTACCCGCTCGACACAACGAAGGCCTTCAGGGAGAGGCCTCTAAAGTACTAGAGAGGACAACCCCACCAACGTCGTTTTAGAGAGGAGGCTCGTGAGCTTGGAGGAAGGCGAGGGCGCCCTGGTCTTCTCGTCAGGCATGGCCGCGATATCCACCTGCTTCTTCCACCTGCTGAAGAGCGGGTGTAAGCTGGTGCTGTCGAGGGACGTCTATGGCGCGACGATACCTCTGGAGAAAAAGCTTCGAGAAGTTTGGCGTCAAGGTCGAGCTGAGGGGGCCAGAGACGGAGGACATAATCGAC
>CAZLVJ010000099.1:1345-2862 GCA_964562935.1 uncultured Nitrososphaerota archaeon | reverse complement strand
GTGGGAGCCCATAGAGGCTGGCTTCAAGTACCTCGTGATGAGCACTCTGGGCTCTCTCATGGCGTTACTTGGCATCTCACTACTCTACGGCTATGCCGGGACCTTGAACTTCGTGGAGCTAGCAAAGGCCTTCGCTAGGCCGGACGTCGTCCTCAAGCTCTACGGCTACGTGATGTTGATGCTGATCTTCGTGGGTTTTGGCGTCACGGCCTCTATAGTGCCCTTCCACACCTGGTTGCCAGACGCTCACCCAGCCGCTCCGAGCTCCATAAGCGCAATGCTATCGGGGCTCGTGATCAAGGTTGGCGTCTACGCCATAGCAAGGGGCTCCTTCATGATATTCACTCCATCGACCTTCGACTATGGCACGCTCTTTGTGGTCTTTGCCGTCATAACCACGACCGTCGCGAACGTCATGGCCCTGCTTCAGAGGGACGTGAAGAGGCTTTTAGCCTTCTCGAGCACCGTTAACATAGGCTTCATACTCTTCGGCCTAGGCACGGCAGCTTACGCCTCCCATCTGGGAGGCAAAGGGCTTCTATTCCTTGCCGCTGGCTCCTTCATCACGAGGGCGAAGACTAGGAACATCTACGAGCTCCAAGGCGCGGGTAGGGCGATGCCTTGGACCGGGGTCACTTTCTCGATAGGCCTGCTATCGTTGAGCGGAGCTCCTCCTCTAGCTGGTTTCGTGAGCAAGTTCATCTTGCTTATGGCTGGTTACAGCGTAGGCGACGCGTTCATGAACGTAACGACCTCGCTAATGCTCGTGAACAGTGTCTTCGCAGCCGTATATTACTTGAGGCTCGTGCAGATATGCGTCATCAGGCCCAGAGGAGAGGGCCTCAAAGAGCTGAGAGAGGCCTCGCCAGTAATAGTAGCGCCATTACTGATCTTGATGATAGCGCTTATAGTGATTGGCTGTTACCCATGGCCTTTACTGGACATGGCTCAGAAAGCGGCCTTAGCCTTGCTTCCATAACCATGAGAGAGAACCCTTTTTACGCCACTTAAACTCGATTTTTAACGAGTAGCTACTCATGATAATCTACGCTGACCTGCACATCCACTCGAAGTACAGCGGGGCTACGTCGGAGAAGATGAGCATAAGGGAGCTTCTGACATACGCTCCTCTTAAGGGAATAAACCTCTTGGGGACTGGCGACGCTCTCCACCCCTTGTGGCTCAAAGAGCTAAAGGGGGTGCTTGAAGAAATTCCGGGGACCGGGCTTTACAAGGTCAAGGGCTCCTCAGCGGACCTGTACTTCGTGGTCCAGACAGAGGTGGGGACGATACACGAAGTTGAGGAGAAGACAAGGAGGATACACCACGTCATCTTGATGCCAAGCTTGGAGGTGGCAGAGCAAATCGCCGACGTCCTCGGCGGACTTGGTGACCTTAAAGCAGACGGGCGGCCAGTGTTCAACGTAGAGCCTGCAGAGCTCGTCGAAATGCTCTTGCAGGTGGACGAGGACGTGTTCGTCTTTCCGGCTCATGCTTGGACTCCTTGGTGGTCCATT
>CAZLVJ010000099.1:0-1335 GCA_964562935.1 uncultured Nitrososphaerota archaeon | reverse complement strand
CGGGGACAAGAGCCACAAGATAAAGGCCCTCGAGACGGGCCTCAGCTCTGACCCCGAGATGAACTGGCGCGTGTCATCGCTCGACAGGCTGGCACTTCTCAGCAACAGTGACAGCCACAGCCCGTACCCTCACAGGCTCGGCAGAGAGGCCAACGTCTTCAATTTAAAGGAGCCCTCTTACCAGGAGCTCATAGACGCCGTAGTGAGCAAGGACCCCTCGAAGTTCTTGATGACGATAGAGGTCGACCCTGCCTACGGGAAGTACCACTGGACTGGTCACAGGAGATGCGGAGTGTCGATGCCCCCTGAGGAGGCCATGAAGAGAGGCAACAAGTGCCCGGTATGTGGAAGGCAACTGACGAAGGGGGTCGAGCAGAGAGTCGAAGAGCTGGCGGACAGGTCCAAGGGGTTTAGGCCCCCTAATGCCATTGACTTCAAGAAGCTGTTGCCGTTGGCCGAGATAATAGCCGAGTGCTTGGGGGTGAGGGGGGAGACGAGGTTGTACTCTGGAAGGGTATGGGAGCTGTACATGAAGCTCGTCAATGGCTTCGGCAGCGAGCTGAACGTGTTACTGAGTGCGAGCCTCAAAGAGCTCGAACGCGTAGTCCCGAGCAAGGTGGCGGAAGCGATAATAAGGGTTAGGGAGGGGCGCGTGGTCGTGAGGCCTGGCTACGATGGGGTCTATGGAAAGTTAATACTCGACGAAGAGGAGCGCATCGGGCCTACAGATCGCAGGGGTCAAACGAGTATCGCTGATTATTTCAAGTAGATAAGGCATACATGCCGATTAGCTGGTCTCGCTTAATATCGAGCGAGCTGATGTAAATGCCTTAGAAGGCGGGCGAGCAGAGGGTCGATCTTCAGCGCCGTGCGCGCACCAATCCAACTTGGCGTACAACATGGTCCAAATCGAGGTACGCGAGTAAGTGTTAAATACACTCACCCAAACCAGAAGGGCGTTGCCGGGTGACGCACTTGACGTCAGAGAGCATCAGCTATGCTGGCGCTTGGCTCTGCTGGATAATACCGATGGCTGGCGCTGTTCTGACCCCCGCTTTCGCGAAACTCGGCCCGCGAGTCAGGGACTACGCGGCTATAACCTCCTCATTCCTCGCAGCGGTCTTCGCCTCGTTCATGATCCCCCTCTTGTGGGAGGGGCATTTGCGCTTCTTCAACTCGATAAGCTATAGCTGGATCCCCCTGCTTAAGGTTGAGATGGGCGTAATAGTCGACCCCCTGAGCATAATAATGGCCAACGTAGTCGCCTGGATAAGCTTCTTTATAATGGTCTACTCGCTGAAGTACATGCACGGCGAGCCCGGCCTCACGAGGTAC
>CAZLVJ010000098.1:0-2865 GCA_964562935.1 uncultured Nitrososphaerota archaeon | reverse complement strand
CAGGAGGTACATCGTCGTTAGCAAGAAGATGGAGGAGAAGATATCTAAAATCGCTGACGCCCTCGAGGAGGCTCTGAGGCTCTACAAGGCGGTTGGCCCCTCGAAGCCCTAGTGAGCCAAGTCCTCGCCTTTTTCACTTCGCCTCCTCGACCCCTCCTTAAGACCTCTTACGAATAACGGCTTTTGCCTCTTTGCTGAGGCGCCCCCGATCCTCAAACCACCACCTAAAGCTCGTGAGCCTCGCGATCTTCAGGCGCTCTAGGAGTTTAAGCCCAAGCCCCTTGAGAGCGCACGTCGCCCCTTCGTCGCCAACGAAATCCGCTCAGACCGCGACTCAGCATGTTCGACGCCTTGACAAAACTGAGGAGGCCATCTGCGACTTAGCCGACGCATACGACTTGTTGGCTAAGCCGTGGACGGCGCGGCCCTTCCTCGGCCAGTCTTTGCTGGCTAAAGGTCCCCTCCAACGAGGTCCCCTTGAACCCCTCTCTCGTGGGGGTTAATGCTCGCTCAGCGACTTCGTCAAGGTCAAAATGCCTTCTTCGCTTATCGATGAGCCCTTTAGGGTCCTTTCGAGGTCCGGAGAACTTTGAATTTTGACACGCCTCTCCTCGCTTCCTCCGCAAGACCAGCGAGCTCCTTCAAGAGCGACAAGACCTCACTCTGCGAGGGGAGATTGAACCTCGCAAAGGAGGGCTCGAGCCCCACCCTGATGGTGTAGGCCCACTTCGGGAGGACGCGGAACATGGATTCATCGGTTAGGTCGTCTCCTATCGCTAAGATGAACTTAAAGCCCTGGCTTAAAGGGGGCGCAACACCGTGCGCCCCCTTGCTCACGCCGGAGCACTTGACCTCAATGACCTTCTTCCCGTGGAGCACCTCCCCGTCTCCCCGCCCCTCGCAAATCTCGCTAGATGCAAGACGAGAGGGGGCGCATTCGTTGAGTGAAGCTTTTAACCCTCTCTACCTTTTTCTTAAGGCATGGTAGACGGCTTGAGCGACCTGCTGGAGAGGTACGCCGAGTTCGCCGATCCCGTAATAATAGAGGAGCTGAGAGAGCTAGTCGACGATCTGAGGGGCTTAAGGATTCAGGAGATCAATTCAACCAGGAAGGGGGGCGGCGTTGCTGAGATATTGTCATCAACCGTTCCATTCCTAAGAGGGCTGGGGTTTGACGTGCGCTGGGACGTCATAAGCGCCGAGCCCGAGTTCTTCAGGGTGACCAAGACGTTGCACAACTTCTTACAGGGGAGAGATGGGTTTTCGCCCTCCATGATCAAGCTCTATTGGGACACCTTGGAGAAGAATAAAGACGTCTTAGATAAGGAGAGCGACGTGATAATCATACATGACCCCCAGCCCCTCGGCCTCATAAAGCTCCTTAGCGATGAGGTGCGTAGGAATAAGAAGGTCATATGGAGGTGCCACGTCCACTTGGAGACGATACCCCTCGCTAAGATGAAGGACATCGAGTTCTTCTTGCGGAGCATGGTGGAGAGTTACGACGCAGCGATCTTCTCCACTTTCCAGTACTTGCCGCTTTGGAACGTGGTGAGCTTCGTCATCCCCCCATTCATCGATCCGCTCTCCGAAAAGAACAGAGAGCTGAGCCGAGAAGAGATCGAGAAGGTCCTAAACAAGTACGGCTTAGACCCCGAGAAGCCCTTGATCACGCAGGTGTCGAGGTTCGACCGCTTCAAGGACCCCTTGGGCGTGATCGCGGCGTTCAAGAAGGTCCGGGAGAAGATACCTTGCCAGCTACTGCTCGTAGGCGGAGGGGCTAGCGACGACCCCGAGTACCAAGAGGTGCTGGCCGAGGCCAAGAGGGCTGCCGAAGGCCACCCAGACATACACATACTAGACTTGCCGCCGGACAGCCATAAGGAGATAAACGCCTTTCAGAGGGCCTCTAGCGTGATCGTCCAGAAGTCGATCAAGGAGGGGTTCGGGCTCACGGTCACCGAGGCGTTGTGGAAGGCCAAGCCGGTGGTTGCCGGGGCCGTTGGGGGGCATACTGCTCCAGATCAAAGACGGGTGGAACGGTTTCTTGGTGTCCAGCGTGGAGGAGACGGCCGAGAAGATCTACTACCTCTTGAAGAATCCAAAAGTGGCCGAGGAGATGGGGAGGAGGGGAAGGGAGTTCGTGAGGGAGCACTTCCTACTGCCCAGAGGGATAAGGGACTGTTTAGCGGCGATCCGCCAACTCGTAAAGGGGCGCATAACGTTGAAGCGCACCATAATCTCATACCATCCCTGGATACCGCCCACTCGCGGTTGATCGCCAGCCGCTCGACACTTGATGTCCATTCTCGTCAATTCGTGTTTGCTTATCGCGTCAAGGGCTTTCCACCCCGCTTGCACCTCAAGAGCTATCGACATAGGGTCGTGGGCAGCCGCCGAGGAGATCAAGAGCATGGGGCCAGCCGAGGAGGGACGAGGGCTTTAGGCCTCACAGGCCACAGCAAATTGAGCGTCCTCTAGGATCGCTTTAAGGCTCTCTTGACTGCCTCTGTGTAACGGGCTTTGCCAAGCCACTCGACCTTCAGGCTGGCAAAGTCGAGCCTCGCTCTCCTCGCTCAGACTCCCTCCGGACGCCTCTGCACGGGGGTTCCTACTTTTTCGCTACGCCTTCACGACGTCTGGGCCTTCTTCAAGCCTCGCATGCTTTATTAACTTAGTCTTTGACTACAATTTAACGGGTGGGCTATGGGCTTAGCGGACTACTTCGAGCTGCGCAAGTACGGGTCCACGGTCAGGACCGAGGTCCTGGCGGGCGTGACGACGTTCTTGGCCATGGCCTACATAATCCTGGTGAACCCGTCGATACTCTACGCCCCCAACCTCATATGGGGACAGGGGGGCATG
>CAZLVJ010000097.1:0-2871 GCA_964562935.1 uncultured Nitrososphaerota archaeon | reverse complement strand
CCACTCCTTCTTCAAGCCATACTCCTTGACCCTCTCGGCGTTCGGGGTTATGGTTGCGCACTTGACGCCCACGCCCCACCTCTTGATGGCCTCGGCCGCTCTGATGGTGACCTCGTCGCTGGTCTCGTCCCTGACCTTTACATGCAGGTCGTAGTACTCAGTTTTCAGCTCGACGTAGGGCTCGATGAGCTTCTCCTTGACCCAGTGCCACATGACTCGAGCCATTTCGTCTCCGTCGATCTCGACTATGGGGTTCAGCATCGCTATTCTCTTCATATCCGACACGCACTTGAGAGGTTAGAGGGCGAAATTATAAGTTATTCGCTTCAAGGCCTTAGCTGACGAGGGCGTTTTGGCCTCCAAGGGCCGTTTAATGTCAATGTCCAGAGCCTTTGAGACGTCTAGCGAGCCTCTTGACTCCACGGCCCAGCCTTCGCCAATGCTGATGAGATCCCTTATTAAGGCTCCGGCTCTTAAGCTTTAATTGGGGATCGTCATGGGTCACGTGTTTGTCAAAGCTAGGTTTAGGGGGAGAGACATAGTGGAACTCGAGGAAGTCTTAGTCGATACGGGGGCTTCGTTCACAGTCATGCCCTTGAGCACGGCCAGAGATTATCTCATCGAGACCCCGTTTTCTGCAGACCTTAGGCTTGGCGATGGCAGGGTCGTGAGGGCCAAGGTGTTCATTGCTGAGTGCGAAATCGAGGACAGAAAGGGCCCCGTGAGGGTGCTAGCATTTGAAGGCGCCATCCCAGTCATAGGCGCGGACACTTTAGAGACCCTCGGGCTCAAGGTGAATCCCGTGACCAAGAGGATAGAAAAGACGGAGTACTACATGTTATACGTTTGACGAATCATCAGTTGGTCGTAACCCAAAGGTTCCAAACCCAAGGCGCAGTTTCGACGTCTTTATGAGGTGCTGTGGCAAGCGACGATGAGCGCTCCCTGCGATTTCGCTGGCCTCGTCTATGCGGACGCCGTCAAATGTTGAGAAAGGGGCTTTAAGGCGAGGTGAGGCCCTTAAAACCCCAGCACCACGTGCACTGCGCTGGTTGGGGGACAGTAATGGGAAGGGCTAGAGCTAAGGCTCAGAAGGACTCGATGAGGACCCTAAGCGCGTTTAAAGTCATTCCACGGATCGCCGCATGCATTCTCATAATTTTCATCGATCCCACGCGGGACAGGCTAAATCGGGGACCGCGTGCCCGACCAAGCCCTTTAAATAGCTGACCCCTTGATATTGCCAGGAGTAAGCTGGGACGAAAATTCAAAGAGGGTGACCGCGACGATATCTTACAACTGGCGTCTGAACATAGCTACCATGTTCTTCTTCATGTTTGTTCAAGTGGTAGTGCCCCTTATACCTAGGTACGCGTTGGTCATGGGTCTCCAGCCCTTCGCCATAGGCTTAGCGACCTCAAGCGTCTCGATAACTGCCATAGCGTTCAGACCCTTCGGGGGCTTCGTGAGCGACAGGTGGTCGAGGACGAAGCTAATGATAATCGGGGTCCTGCTGGTCTCGATCTCCTACGTGGTGCTGGCGCTCTCAAGGGACGTGAACACTATTATGGCCTCGAGGATGCTCGAAGGGATCGCCGTAGCGCTTTTCGTCCCATCTTCCATCGCCAGCGCTGTGGACTACGCCCCGGAGGGAAGAGTTGGAGAGGCCTTGGGCTGGAGGAGCCTGACGATAGGGATAGGGTTCTCTCTCGGGCCCGCCTTGGGAGGCTTTATAGCAGAGCTCCTAGGCTACAACCGCACGTTCATGGTCACCGCCTTCTTGGTGCTCGCCGTCATCCCCCTCATAGCGACGTGTAAGGAGTCCCCTCACGAGTGGGCCTCAAGCCTCACGAGAGAGTATACGAGTGGGCTGAAGGACCTGCGCTTCCTCCTCGCTTTCTCAAGCTCAATCGTGCATTCGATCGCGTGGATGGGGCTGTTAACATTCTTGTCAGCCTATCTCAAGCTTCAGGGCTACGGGGACTTGGAGATAGGGCTATTCGTGACGATTCAAGCGGCGGTGAGCTTGCTCGTCAGACCCTTCGCCGGGAGGGCTGCCGACGTGAGGCCTTGCCTCACGACCGCCCTAGGGCTCCTCATCGTATCGGCCTCCTTCTTCGCGATATACCTCTTCGAGGTACCGCCCCTCCTCTACATAGCCTCACTAGTACTCGGCCTAGGCATGGGGATCTATATCCCGTCCTCTCAAACGCTTGCTCTGGCCAACGCCCCTGCGAATAGCAGGGGCTTCCTCTCGAGCATATACACCATGGGCATGGACGTAGGGATGTTGGGCGGCCCAACGATGTTTGGGGCCCTAATTGAGAGGGCCAACAGCTATCAGGTGGCGTTTTTGATCTCGCCCTTCTTGACGTTGGTCTCAGCGATCGTCCTGTTACCGTACGCTCTAAAAACCAACACCTGACGTCTTGTCGCGTTGGATCGTACTTCGTGCCACGACATTAACTTGTAAATCCCGCACGTCGTTAAGTCGATCGCAATGGCGATGATGTTGGGGCGCGGTCCGTACCAAATAAGGTCCCTGCTCATTATGCACCGGTGAAGTAATCGAACGCCTCTCTTAGGGTCGATACCTCTACGACCTCTACGTCGTAACCCTTTCCTCTGAGATATTCCTCAACGTCAACGAGCTGTGGATAGTATCTTATGTAAATTAAAGGGCCGACCCTCTTCTCAACAGCCACATACACGACGTCCGTTCTCTGGCCAAGGGGCACGAGAAATATCTTCGCGCCAGCTTTGGCAGCGGCCTCGGCCTTGTACACTATGCCCCCAACTTGACCTATGTTGCCGAGTTCGTCTATGGTCCCCGTTATCACGACGTCGCTCCTTATGGACCTGTTTAACAGT
>CAZLVJ010000096.1:0-2882 GCA_964562935.1 uncultured Nitrososphaerota archaeon | reverse complement strand
CATGTAGTCGAAGGGCTCGTCGAGCAACCAGACTGGCTGGTCCACCGCCAACACGCTAGCCATGGAGACTCGCTTCGCCTCGCCGCCGCTGAGGGTGAAGGGGTTCCTGCTGAGGAGGTGCTTCGGCACGAGCAGGTCCACTATCTCTCTGTTGAGCTCTACGCCCGCGGCTTTGCTCGTGAACTCTAGCTCGTCGGCGACCGTCGCCTCCACGAAGCCGGCGTAGGGGTTCTGCCACGCGTATCCAACGAGCTTCACGGCCTCCCTCCTCGAGATCTTGTGCACGTCCCTCCCCATCACGAGCACCCTGCCCCTCGAGGGCCTCAGTAGCCCGGCTATGGCCTTTAATAGGGTGGTCTTCCCCGAGCCGTTCCTGCCCAGCAAGAGGTGGAGGCCTGGCCCCAGCGAGAGATTTAAGCCCTTTAAGACCTCGAAGTCTCCGTACAAGACCTTGAGGCCCTCGACTACTATCATCTCACCCTCAGCACCCCTCTTATGAAGACGCATAAGGGAATGCCCAATCCGCACACGCTCACGACCTCTCCCACGAGGACCCCGACGAAGGCCACGATTAGCTCAACCCCTCCGAAGACGTGGAGCACGAAGTACCCCACGACGGCGGACACGACGATGGCCTCGGCCGCCGCTGCCATCGCTAGGGGGAAAGCGCCCTTGCTCCTCTTGCCCACGGCCCAGGCTATCGAACTTGCTAGGAGATTGGCGAGGGCACCGAAGGCCACGTCGACTATCCCGAAAGGCGAGAGGAGGTTCGCTATCGCGCACCCGATGGTGAGTCCCAGGACGGCCGAGAAGCCGAAGAAGTCGAAGAAGGGGAGGAGCAGGAGGGCGTCGGCGACCCTTGCTTGGAAGTGGTAGAAGCTGATCGGGGCTAAGGTCGTCGTCAGCGCTGAGTAGAGCCCAGCTATTGTGGCCGCCTTGGCTGCTAACAACGCCCTGCCCATGTCACGGACCTCCCACCCCTTCGGTGGGAGAGGTTGATTTCTCCCTTGGCTAGCCCTCATTGGGGCCTCGCCGCATCTGGAGTGACGGCGGAGCTCAGCCCGCCGGGGCAGAAGCCCAGAGGGTCGCAGGGTCGTCTTCAAAATAAGCTTTTCTTTAGCTCAAAAGTTGTCGTGCGTGAGGACCTTTGCAAAGCTCCGAAGACCTCAAGACTACAAACAGCGTCCTCGTTTCACTCATTGGTCAGCTAGCTTCGAGAGCCCATCGTCGAGTTCGCCGTGGCGGCAACTTAAGACCTCAACAGCTGAAACCAGCGACGAGCACACAATCGCAGACCCTATGGCTCTCGCAGTAAGGTGATGGCCAGATTGAGCCGATAAAGGAGGTGCGACTAGTGACTAGGAATTAATGGGAGGACGATGGGATAGCCGCCCTACGCCAGAACAAGCACGTAGTCGATATAGGTCTCAGGTCACCTGCGATAGTGCTTACGATGGCGCTTAGCGAGGCCCTCAGTCCACGGATTGGCCAAGAGGTTCTTGCTTTAACTGTTTTGGAGAGGTCGACCGTAGGAGCAAAGGACAGCTCCTCCTCAAAGCTCGCACAAGACGCTTTCGTTACAAATAAACCGGGAAAAGAAGACGATAAATACGCGGGTCCGCGATATGTGCAGGTTGGCCCTTTATGCGGCGGTGGGTAGCCCGAAGGGCCTCGAAGAACTTGTCGAGAGCTTCGTTGAGGCCTCCGTAAACGACTTCGTGTTGCACTCCTACAGGAGGGAGAGGAGGAGCCACAACCACGGCTGGGGCTTCGCCTACCTCCAAGGGCTCTTCGGCGATCTAAGCATCATGCACTTCAAGACCTCTCTTCCGATACCCTGCGCCAGAGAGGTCTTAGCAATTCCTAAGCGCTTCGACTGGCTCTCCCTGATTCTGCACAGTAGGCTGACGTCTAGTGAACCGATAGATGTACTGAGCTCTCACCCCTTCCACGTATCGATCCCAGGGAAGTTGAGCCTATGGCTAGCCCACAACGGGGCCGTGGACAAGGAGAAGCTGGCTAAAGAGCTGTCTATGGAGGGGCTAGTCGACGCGTACGCAGACTCGTACTTCCTCGCGCACTGGCTCGCCCAAAACGTCGAGAGGCCGAGTACCGACCGGCTAGAGAAGGCGATTAGTAAGCTCATCGAACTGGGCGCCGTCGAGACATCGCTAAACTTCGTCGCGATAATCCTAGGTGAGAGGGAGAAGGATGCCCTCTGCGCGGCCCTGAACTACGTGTGCGGCAGGGGCCTCAACGTGTACGACTACTACAAGCTCTACAGGGTGCTTGTGGGCGACAAGGCTTCAGTGGTGGCCTCGTCGACCATAGCCCTCTACATGGAAAGGCTGTACGGGTATGAGGTAGGCCCTCTGGAGAACGGCGAGCTACTGATCCTGAGCCCTCGAAAGGGCGAGATCGCGACTGCGTCGAGGAAGCTCCTTTAACATTTCAGGGGCTCGAAAAGAGGCCAAAAACTTAATGGTTCGTACGTTAAGGAGAGACGGAATGTCCGAAAAGATGGATCCCGTCTGCGGTATGTCTGTAGATCCCCGAGGGGCGCGGTACAAGACCGTCTACAAGGGTAAGGTGTATTACTTCTGTAGTAGGCATTGTCTGGAGGCCTTCGAGAAGAACCCCGAGCTCTACTTAGAGCGTGGGCCCCAGGGCATGCCTGAGTAGCCTACGTACTTGAGAAGGCCTAGAAGCGGTGACATCATTGACGTGGCGCAGGGCCAAGATCAAGGTCGTTGGCGTGGACTGCCCCTCCTGCGTCTACGCGATAGAGAAGAATGTCAGGTCGAAGGGCTGCGTGCGCTCCTTCAAGATGAACGTGAACACGGGAGAGGCTGAGGTGGAGTACGACGAGGACAAGTGCTCCC
>CAZLVJ010000095.1:0-2902 GCA_964562935.1 uncultured Nitrososphaerota archaeon | reverse complement strand
ATGAGATGGAATTTGACTCTATAATGATACCAGATCACTACGAGCTCCCGGTCCCTCCCTTTCCCTCAAGCGAGCTCGTGGATTGTTGGACCACTCTCTCGTACTTAGCTGCTAAGACTAGTAGAGTGAAGCTTGGAAGCCTCGTAAACCCCATACCGAGGTGGATCCCAAGCCAATTAGCCAAGGTGATAGCAAACGTAGATTACCTCTCGGGGGGCAGGGTCATAGCTGGCTTTGGCCTAGGGTTCCACGAAGGCGAGTTCGTAAACTATTCACCTCAAGCAAAGCTTGAAGATGCACCTACGAGGTTGGAGAGGTTCGTGGAGGGGCTCGAGATCATACTTAGGCTTTGGACTGAAGACAAGGTGACTTTCAGAGGGAAGTACTACACGTTGAAAGACGCCACCCTTCTTCCAAAACCTGTGCAGAAGCCTCGTCCGCCGCTGTGGTCTGGCGGCTTGGGGAGGAAGTCCTTGATGCTGACCGCAAGATATTTTGACGGATGGATAGCCCACTCCGTTCCGCCCCCATCACCACACGGCGTCCGTTCTCCTGAGGACTACGAAGAGAGGGTCAAGATGATCAAGGAACACATGAAGCGTTATGGAAGGGACCCCAGCAACTTCACGTTCGGCTACATACTAATGATAGGCCTCATAGTGAAGGACTTTTCCAAGTGCTTCGAGGTCATCGAGAGCTATAGAGGAGCAGGGTGCAACTACTTCATAGTTGAGTTCACTCCGACGCCTCCACCAGAGAAATACATAGAGCTGACTAAGAAGTTCGCCGCTGAGGTAATGCCCTCATTTACCTAGACTTAAAAAGGAGTCGTTGAAGGTCGGAGAGAGGAGACAGGTTGCTACCTCTCTTAGACTTGAGCGCTACGTCCAGTGAGCGTTGAGACTCGCGACGAGGGCCAGAGGACTTGTTAAGCGAGGGCGCTGAAGGCCAATGAAAGCCGTCGCTAGAGCCCTCCCACTTATAGCCCCGCCGTCCATTATCGGAGCCAGCCTCTAAGCCTAGGTAATACGATGTTGTTGAATATCGTTTTAAGGAAGTCCTTAAAGACCCCCAGCCTTATTTGCCTCACTAAGAACTTTAGCCTCACGTAGAACCTCGTATAGGCCTCCGTGAACACGGCCTCGACGTCCTTGATCGTAAAGCGGAAGCCCCTCATGACTGGCCTCACGGTCGTGTAATGGCTCCAGTCGCGATCAACTATGAGGTCGTACTTCTTTGCCATCTCGTACAGTGGGGTACCCGGATATGGAGTCGCGTACGTGAACTGAGCGTAGTCGGGGTCGAGCTTTAGGGCGAACTTTACGGTCTTCCTCATGTCGTCCACGGTCTCCCAAGGGAAGCCGAGGACGAAAGTGGCGACAGCGGAGCCGCCTATCTTCTTGATGACCTCAAAGACTTTCTCGGCCAGTCTCAAGTCAATCCTCTTGCCTATCTTGTTGATCGTCTCTTGAGAGCCCGACTCGACCCCGAAGTAGATGGTTGTGCAACCGCTCGAGAACATCCTCGCCAAGAGCCTTTCGTCAACGCTGTCCACTCTTGAGCCGCAGGTCCACTGTATGTCCAAGCCCCTCTCCTTCAAGCCCTTGAGGAAGGACTCGAACCACCTCTTATTGATCGTGAGCTCGTCGTCCGTGAAGGCGAAGATCTTGGTCTTGTACTTGTCAATGCACTCGGCTATCTCGTCTAAGACTTGCTCGACCCTCCTGAACCTGACCCTCCTGCCGAAGTAGTAGCTCGTTGCGCAGAATATGCATCCGTAGGGGCAACCACGACTCGCCATGACGTGAACGACCTTCACGGGCTTGCCGAACACCGTGTACCTGTCCATCGGCAGGAGGTGTCTCGCGGGCGGGGGGAGCTTCTCCAAGTCCACGAGCCTCCAGGGCCCCGTCTGCACCGCCTCTCCGCTCTCGTTCCTCAGCGCTATCCCCTGTATGCCCCTGAGCTTAGCCCCCTTCTCCAGCGCTTCGACGAGTTGCGGCATGGTCTCCTCGCCCTCGCCCAACACGACGTAGTCCACGTAGGGGCACTTCTCCAAGACCTCGCGCCACATGAACGTCGCGTGGACCCCGCCTATCACGACCTTAATGCCCTCGTCTACGACCTTGACCGCCCTCGCGGCCTTGTAGGCCAACCTAATGGTGGGGGTCAAAGAACTCAGGCCTACGACATCGGGGCTCCAAGACTTCAAGATCTTTATAAAATCCCCTATCGTGAGGCCTAAAGTCGGGGAGTCGACGATTTTGACCTCGTGACCGCGGCTCTCGAGCACGCTAGCGATCCATGCCAGTCCTAGGGGAGGGGCTCTAAGGCCCATGACCTGATAGACTTCAAGCTTATCGCAGCCTGGGGGGACCGCCAAGAGGACTTTGGCGGCCAAAGCCGTTTCACCGAAAACTTAGAATAAGATCTGAGTTCTTACTTTTTCCCTGTTCGTACACAAAATACGGCCTCGCGCAGGGGTCACCCCAATTTAAAAGCTGTCACAGTTATGCTCTTGGTGAAGATTAGGAAGAAACGCTGATGACCATTGGCACTAGATATTGTAAGCCCTCACAAGCTCAAGTAGCGCCATGACAGCAACACGCCGATGACAGCGAAGACAGTGCTGAACGCGATCAGGTAGGCGAAGTCCCACGTTAGGGCCGCGAAATCGGTTGGCAGTATGGTCAGTTGCCTGACGGCATCGGTTAAGTACGTAAGCGGGTTTGCCCTGGCCACGGCTTGGAGCCAGCTGGGCATCAAGTTGATCGGGAAGAAAGTGTTGCTCGCGAACATAAGGGGCATCGTTATTAGGGCAACGAACTGCATGGGCCTCTCCATTCTGGTGGACCTTATGGAGAAGGCTATGAAGATGGACGAGAGCCCCACGCTCAGTAGG
>CAZLVJ010000094.1:0-2935 GCA_964562935.1 uncultured Nitrososphaerota archaeon | reverse complement strand
ATTGAGCCACCCCGACGGCCTCCGTCGCCGCTTCTGCGAACCTCTTCACGACCTCCTCGACATCGGTGCGTGCTATGAAGTCCTTGCGAATTGGATCCACATAGATCGCCTCGAAGCCGAGCCCCCTAAACGTCTCAGTGGCCTGCTTGAGCCAAGCCGTTTTACCGCACCCCTCAGGCCCGAAGACGACTATCGGGAACCTAGTGCCCTTTTCGGCAAACCTCTTGACTTGCTCAAGGGCCCCCTCCCTGTCGCAGAACTCGACTTCGACGCCCTTGGCGAAAGACAGCCTTACCCTCTTCACTCGAGCACCCTCCCTCTTCGCGCCGACCTCTCGAGTCGCGGCCCTGCGATTATCGAGCCCTCTAAGGATTTAAACCCAACACCTCGACGCTCTAAAGCCCTCTCCCGCTGGCCTTAGGAGCTATCCCAGAGGGTCGTGAGGCCTTCGCAACGCTGCTTAGGCGGAGGGTCGTCAAAGGTTATTGGGATCAAGGAGGCCGCGAGAAGAAGGTCGAGGGCGCCCCATCGCGTCAGCTAAGGCCCTGAGCTACTTTTCATCACCTCTACGCGCGAGGCGGCGATGGCCTTCAAGTCCTTGGGGTGGCGGCGGTTGTCCGTGGCGGCGCGTCGGCTCGGCGTTAGCTTAAAATAAGCAGTCCTCAGAATTTTGCACGGTGATCGCCTTCGCCGAGCAGCTGGCGCAGTTGAAGAGGCAGCTCCTCGAGCTGCTGGACAAGGACATTGAGTTCCGCTACGCCGTAGCGGGCTACTTGGGGCTCTCGGAGATCTTGAAGAGGCTCGACTCGATAGAGGAGAGCATCAGGAAGTTGTGGGAGAACCAGAACAAGCTCTGGGAAGAGGTCAGGGCGCTGAGGGAGGACCAACACAGGCTGTGGGAAGAAGTTAGGGCGTTAAGAGAAGGACAGAATAGGCTGTGGGAGGAGGTAAAGAGCCTCAGAGAAGGACAGGACAGGCTCTGGGAGAGCGTCAATAAGCTCTGGGAGGGTCAAAACAAGCTCTGGGAGAACGTCAACAAGTTGTGGGAGGAAGTGCGGTCTCTGAGGCTGGGCCAAGAGGAGATGAGAGGGGAGTTGAGGGGATTGTGCAAAGATGTCGGAGACCTGAAGAAGACCGTGGAGAGGCTCACCCTGAGCCTCGAGGACGAGGCCAGGAACATCATCGCCTACAGGCTCAAGCAAGAGCTGGGCATAGAAGTGGAGCTCGAGAGAGTCTCCGTCGACACCATGGAGATAAACGTCTACGGCGCCACGGAGGACCTATGCATCGTCGGCGAGGTGGCCGTGAGGCTCGGCCCAGGCCTTATCAAGGAGCTCTTAGAGAAGGTCGAGGCACTTAAGCGGAAGAAGTCGGGCCTCTTGAGAAAGAAGGTCTTAAAGCTCATATACACGAACGTAGCGATCCCGCAAGCGCTTCAAGTTGCTCAAGAGAACAACGTCTGGGTCTTGAAGTGGGACAGGGACCTGACGTCCATGAAGATCGAGGAAGTCCTAATGAATTGACGCAGGGCTCGTCGAAGAGGGCTACAAGCTACTTTCTAAGCATTGGGAGGTGTTCGATGAAGCACGTCGGAGTGGAAGGCGGGCATTACGCGTCTACATCCAATGGAGCCTGTGCCCTTGTCACCTCGCTAGATCGGTCTTACTCACATAAGGCCTCAGAGCGTTCAAGGACTTGACCTTTATCGATGACTTGTCACCACGTTGACGGAGGCCCCTCGACCGTTTCTCGACGATCATCAAAGCCAGCTCAAGGCGTTCCGCCGATTAGCCCAGAGTACCACGCCTCGCCCAAGGTGCCTCCCTCCTCTAAGAATTGCTTCACGGTTTCAAACTCCTTCGTAGCGCTCAACCTCTTCACCTTGGTCTCCAGGCCGACCTTCTCCACGACGTAGATCTCCTCCGGCTTGGCGTGGTTCAACAAGCAAGGAGGGTGAGTCGTCACCACGACCTGCGGAGGCGCCTCCTTGAAGAGGCCCATGAGGGCCTTGAGCAAGCGGGGGTGTACGCGACTCTCCGGCTCTTCGAGGACGACGAGGCTGAAGCCGCCGTACAAGACGGAGGCTATGGCCAGGATCATTAGGGTGCCCTCAGAGATGTTAGAGGGCCTTAAGGGCTCGCTCAAGCCCCTCGCCCTGACCCGCATCTCGACGCCCGCTCCCTCTACGTGCGGCACGACCTCCTCCACCTCGGGGGACCATGCTACGAAAGAAGCCCCTCGATGTGCTCGAAGCCCCTGAGCTTCTCCAAGTAGAGGTAGAGCAAGTAGCGGGCGAGTATCTCCACCTCGGTACTTCACGCCAGCTGGCAGGCTGTCACGATCATGAGATTAACGAGCTTGTCCATTACCTCCAAGTACCTCAACCTCCCCAAAGCTTCGAGGGTAAAGGGGAGAAGAGGACGAGATGTGGGCTCGCCCACGCTTCGAGCTCAACTACGTGTCATGCAGATCACCTCTTCCTTGCTCGAAGCGTGTTGAGGCCTTGTAGACTGCCAAAAGGCGTTCAAGAGCTGGCGCTACCTCTTTGACGTCAGCGCCTTTATTAGATTGACGAGGTCGAGGCCCCCGACGTCTCTTACGTCCACTCCGAACCTGGCGCACAATCTCTCCGCGATCCTCCTCTCTATGACTTGGGCCCCGGCCCTGAACATCTCTCTCAAGAAGCCCACGAAGGCCTCTGGCCTATCCGCCACGTCCTCCGATCGAAGGCTAGTGCGCAATTGGAAGTAATAGTAGATGGCCCTTGAGCAGGGCTCTCCCAACAACTCTCCGAGGCTTTCGTCAATTGCTCTGACCACTTCGGCCTTGGGCTCTCTGACTGGCGTCCCCCTTCCCCCATTTTGGGGCGAAGCCATCGCGCGCCACCTCCTAAACCATCGGCGTCAGCTTGGGCATCGGGTAGCCCTCAGACGCG
>CAZLVJ010000093.1:0-2967 GCA_964562935.1 uncultured Nitrososphaerota archaeon | reverse complement strand
CCCCAAGGCCAGCCATGTATCGAACTTAAAGCCCCTCACGACCCCTGGAGCAGGACAACAAGAGGCGCCTCTTATGTCCGCGAGCTCTATGCCCAGCCCCTCGAAGACCTTTCGGATTGAGGCCTCAAGGCCGGGGTACCTGTTGGGCATTATGCAACCGAGGAAGAAGGCATACCTCAGCTCGGGCATACGATCACCCCACGAGCTTGGTGAAGCCAGTAATATCGAGGAGCTTCTTGACCTCTTCGAGCGCCTCGGGGTAGGAGTGGACTGTCGGAGGCACTTCTGACAGCCCTAATTCGGTCCTGCGCCTCCTATTGGGATCGTTTATGGGCACGAGGTGCCCGAAGTCTATCAAGTACTTCGATATCTCTTTGTGCCTAGAAAGCATGAAGCCCTGTGCCGCGGCCATGTTCCTGAGGGCTATGATCGCCTCCACGATGCTTATCTTCCTAGGACAACGCTCATAGCATGTATAACACGTCGTGCAGAGCCAGAGGTCTTGGCTTTTCAGCAGATCTTCCCTTAAACCCAAGAGGGCCTTTCTAATGACCACTCTAGTCCTATAGGCCGTCCTCCTGCCCGAGGGACAAGAGCCCGTACAAGTGCCGCACTGTATGCACTTCTCGATTCCGGCCACCTTGAGCTCATGAGGTAACTCCCTTTCAAGCTCCTCTGATGTAATGGCTCTCCTTACAACTAAAGACTCGGCACTGGTCATCGCATCATCGCTCCTCAGGAGAGCTCTAAGGTCAGAATTTTTAAAACTTACTCCCTAGTGCTTTGCAATTAAAGAGCGCTCCACGGCAAGGCCTCCTTCTAGCATCATGGGGCCCAGCCTTTAAGGGGATCTATTCAGTCGCCTTTACTTCGTCCCTCGCCTTCTCTAGGCTGGCTAGACTCAGCGAGCTTTAGGTGTCCCTAGGTCCTGCATTTCGCGCTTGACGCTGGTCGAAGTCTTTGGTACATCTTGGCCCTTGAGCTCCTCGGTTTCGTCCCTCCGCAATACTGCGTGAGTCGAGATATTAGCGCCGGAGTAAACCGCTAAGCTGGACCTTGGCCTGTCTTACTCATGCGCTCGCCCAACTCTCAACCCCGAGTGCAAAACCCTTATTACCGTGAGCTTTAGCGAGTTGTAACTCTAATCGTGTGGACTTCCTCAGCACAGTCGTTTCGTAGAGCCCTTAAGAGGTCATCGCATTGTCAGTAACCTCTCCACTTCCTGCAATACTTCCCTTGGCCTCTTCAACAACACCACTCCCTTTACAGACGAGAGCTTCTTCACGTTCTCCAAGTCTATCGGGTTGCTCCTCGCCCTGACCCTGACCCTGAACTTAACCGCGCCGAAGGGGCACTTGTGAAGGCAGAGAGAGCAACCAACGCACTTGGACAGGTCTATGTGGCCTAGGCCCCCCACTACCTCAAACGCTCCAGTCGGGCAGGACGTCGAGGGCCTGCACTCTTTGCACTCGTGGACCTCACATATACTTCTATCGACTACGTGCGGCATTTCGGTCTCGTACTCCGGCTCGGCGTCTGTGGGGACCACGAAGACGGGAACCCCTCCTTTGAGGGCTTGGGCTATCGCTATCGTCGGAGGGGTGTCGGCTATCCCGTTCACGACCTTGGCGACGGTGTTAGCTGTTGCCGGCGATGCCACGAGCGCCAAGTACCTACCCATGGACAGCCTCCCGGCCTTGCTACAGCTAGCTCCATTGCTTGGGGTCACGAGCTCTCTGTAGTAGCTACCGTCAGCCACGGCCCTCAGCCTCTTCTCGAGGCCGTACATCCTGACGACCTCGAGGCCCGCTTGAGATATGAAGACTGTTATGTCGAAGCCCTTGGCTGCAAGTTCCTCCATGACCTCTATGCTCTCGAAGAGGTGGTGGCCAGCTCCGGTGATGCACCAAGCCAGCTTATTTCGAAAGGAACCCAACTTTCTCGGCCTCTTTCAACATCTCGTCTAGCTGGCTGGCTAGGACCCTCAGCACGTCTTGATAGTCTAGCTTACCCATCTCTATCAAGCTCATCTTCTCCTCGAGCTCTCTCGTCGTCTCCTCAGATACTAGCTCCTTGAACCTGCTCACGAGTTGCTCGTAGACCTTTCTACCCAAGGCTGTCGCCACTAGTCCGCCCCACTTGTTCTTGACCACGTACCTGTGCCTTATCAGCCCCTCTATGATCTTGGAGTACGTCGATGGCCTGCCTATCCCCCTCTCCCTCATGAGCCTCACGACGTCCCCCTCCCTGTAGAGCGGTATCTTAGAGGTCCTCCTGAGCTCGAGGCTTTCGATCTTTAGACTATCCCCTTTGTTGAGCCTGTTGAATAGCTTGTAGCCGAGCACATCTAAGAACCCTGGATCCTTGACCTCGACTATGCCTTCTTGGGTCGCGAGGTACTTGACCCCGTTGACCTCGAGGCTGAAGGTGTACTTCGCCTTAGTGACCACGGCCTTCTTCATCTGGCTAGCTATGAACCTCCTAAATATTAAGTCGTAGAGCCTGTAGTGCCTCATCGTCAGCGGCATCATCGTCGTTATCGAGCCGTCCATCACCAAGCGCTGGAGGGTGGGGGCGTCTACTGGCCTCGTCGGCCTTATGCACTCGTGGGCACCCTCTTTAAACCAGTCTCTCGGCACGAACCAGTCCTTAAATCCATCTCCGTACCTCCCCTGCAGGTAGTCCCTCGCGATCATCTTCCCGAGGTCCGAGACCGTCGTGCTATCGGTCCTGTGATATGTTATGAAGCCCATTTCGAAGAGCTCCTGAGCTATCCTCATCGTCTCGGCCGAGCTGAAGCCCTTCGTCGAAGCGACGTACAACAACTCGTCAGTGGTGAAGGGAGGCGGTGGACTTAGCTCGACTTCCTCGAACGAGGCGTCTTCTACTACGACCTTGGACTCTTTAATCCTTGGCAGTGCCTCCTTGACCTCCCTATAGGGCAGGGGGACGTCGAAGTAGAGTCGA
>CAZLVJ010000092.1:0-2993 GCA_964562935.1 uncultured Nitrososphaerota archaeon | reverse complement strand
ACGTGGTCGTGGCGATAGCCGGGATGGAGGGGGCCCTCCCGTCGGTCTTGGCCTCGGTCCTCGACGTGCCCGTCATAGGCCTCCCGACCTCGTTGGGCTACGGCTTGGGCGGAAGGGGGGTCGCGGCGTTGCTGTCGATGCTCCAGTCGTGCTCGCCGGGCTTGGTCGTGGTCAACATAGACAACAGCGTCGGCGCTGCTGTGGCCGCGGTCCTCATAGCCAATAGGGTGGCCAAGTTCAGGGGGTCGTCGGGTAAGTGAAGATATTAGTCTTAGACCCGAGGCTAGCTGGCATCTCAGGCGACATGCTCCTAGGGGCTCTAGTGGACCTCACGGGCAAGGTCGACTGCCTCTACGAGGTAGCCTCTGCGATAGAGAAGGAGGTCGAGTACTGCGAGGGCCTCGAGCTCAAGGTTTACGACGTGGAGAGGAGGGGGGTCAAGGCCAAGAGGGTCGAGCTCAGCGCGAGGGAGTCTCTCAAGGGGGTCACGCCAGAGGCCTTCAAGCGCAACCTCCGCAGGGTCCTAGAGGGCCTAGACCTATCCGAGGTTGCAAAGGAGGTAGCCTGGAAGGTCGCGGACGAGATCTGCGACGCCGAGGCGAGGGTCCACGGCCCCGGACACGAGCTCTTCGAGGTAGCCTCCGTAGACACGATATTCGACGTCATCGGGGCGGTCGCCTTGCTCGACAGGTCTGGGCTCTTGAGCTCAGAAATCTACACGACCCCACCAGCCCTCGGCTCTGGCGCAGTCGAGACGGCTCACGGGCTTCTGCCGATCCCCACGCCGATGACATTGGAGGTCCTCCGCAAGCACGGCTTCGCCTACTCAAACCTAGCGGTAGAGCACGAGCTCACTACGCCAACGGGTGCGGCGTTGCTCGTCAACTTGGCCAAGAGGGTTGTCGACTTTTACCCCCCGATGAGGGTCGAGGGCGTTGGCTACGGAGCCGGGTCGAAGGACTTGGAGCTCGTCCCGAACGTGCTCAGAGCGGTCTTGGGAGAGGGTCCGAGCCCCGTGGCCACGGAGAGGGTCGTAGTCCTCGAGACGACGGTCGACGACGTCACGGGAGAGGTCTTGGGCCACGCCGTCGAGAGGCTCCTCGAGCTCGGGGCCCTAGACGTCGTCGTCTTGACGGGCGTGGGGAAGAAGGGCAGGCCCGCGCACGTCGTTAGAGTGCTGTCCAAGCCCGAGAGGAGCTCTGAATTAGCTGAGGCCCTGATCGAGGAGCTCGGGACCCTAGGCGTCAGGGCCCTCGAGGCCTTCAGATTCGTTGTCGAGCGCCTCGAGAGAAAACTCGAGGTAGAGGTCTGCGGGAAGAGGTTCGAAGTAGCGGTCAAGGAAGCCAAGGCCTTGGATGGTAGGGCCCTGAGGGTCAAGCCAGAGTACGAGGACCTCAAGAAGATATCGAGAGAGCTGGGCATCCCATTGAGGAGGGTTTTGGAGATACTCCAGAGAGAGGTAGAGGGACAAGGACCTTCTTCGTAGCCAGTGTTTGAGACGTTAGCTCGCTATTATTACCAATCGCTATTTTTGCTCGAGCGGCTCCACTATCAGCCTCGGACCCTCCTTGGCGACTATCCTCACCTTAGAGCCCTTGGCGACCCTCTTCAAAGCCCTCGCCATCCACAGCTCCCCCCGGAAGATCACAAAGCCCTCGCCACCCTCCTCCATGTCGTCCATGGCCTCGGCGACCTCGCCCACGATTGCTCCCAAGACGGGCTTCCTCTTCCTGGCCTCGACGACCTTGTAGGCCATGAAGGCCGCGAAGGCCGCTATGGGGGCCGTGATAGCGACCACTATCCAAACGAAGGTCCCGATCCACTCCGGGCTCACGATCCACCTAGTGGGCTCGAAGGCTATCACCAAGAGAGCGCCCAGTGCCAAGGATATTATGCCCGAGATGCCGAAGAGGCCGAACCCGGGCGTCAGTGCCTCCACAAGCAACAATGTGAGGCCAAGGGCTATGAGCAACAATGACCCGAGGCTTAAGGGCGTAGCCCCCAGCCCTATGACGCCCAATATGGTCATTATAGCGCCTATTATGGCAGAGGGGTAGACCCCCGATGCCAGACCGAATATCAAGGCTAGGAGCCCCACGGTCATGAGTATGTAGGCTATCTGGGGGTCGGATATCACGGTCAAGACCGCGACCCTCAGGGAGGGGCTGTACTCCACCACCTCCGCATCGGAGGTCTCCAGCTTCACCAAGCCGGCTCTGGTCTTGACCTCCATGCCGTTCACCAAGTTCAATAGCTCCACCAGTCCGTCCACGGGCGGCACGTCCGTTATGCCAAGCCTGTAGGCCTCGTCGGCCTTTAAATTCAAGTTCTCCGTTATGAACCTCTTGGCGACCGTGACGTTCCTGCCCCGCTCCTCGGCCTTCGTCTCCATGAGCTTTACAAGGGCGTTTATGTGCTTCGTGTCGTTTATGGGCTGGCCCATGAAGTCGACTGGCTGGCAAGAGCCTATGATGGTGTGGCTGGCCATAGCTGCCACGTGAGAGCCCACCAATATGTAGGTTCCAGCTGACCAAGCCCTAGCGCTCCCGGGCGGGTAGACGTAAGCTATTACAGGGACGTCCGACTGCTCTATTAAGTCCAGTATCCTTATCGTTGAGTCCAAGAGGCCCCCAGGGGTGTTCAGGGCTAGGACCACAGCAGAGGCCCTCGCGTAAGAGGCGTGCCTCAAGCCTTCCTCGACGTATATCGCAGTAGCGGGGGTTATGGTCCCCTCGATCCTCAGCACGCAGACCAAGGGGTCTGACAGTCCAGCCGCGCGGGGGGCCGATACCGCGATTATCGAAGCAAGAGCCGCCAAGGCGAAGATAAAAAAGAGGGTTTGTGTCCTTCGACACTCCGTAGCAGTTCACCCTCTCCCCTTCTCCGCGACTTTCGACGCTAGGCCTATCACCGTGCCCAGCTCGCCTAGGGCTTGGGGAGCTATTATGACTAGGTTCTTCTCCCTAGCTATGTCGAGGAGCGTCTGGAGCTCC
>CAZLVJ010000091.1:0-3048 GCA_964562935.1 uncultured Nitrososphaerota archaeon | reverse complement strand
TCTACGGCGACACCGACAGCATATTCATACACAACCCCGACGAGTCGAAGATAAGAGAGCTCATGGAGTGGGCCGAGGAGGAGCTCAAGGTCGACTTGGACTACGACAAGCACTACAAGTTCGTCGCTTTCTCGGGACTCAAGAAGAACTACGTGGGGGTCCTCGTCAACGGAGATGTCGACATCAAGGGCCTCGTGGGCAAGAAGAGGAACACGCCGCCCTTCTTGAAGGAGGCCTTCCTGAACTTCATAAACATACTGAGCAAGGTCAGCACCCCTGAGGACTTCGAGAAGTCGAAGATAATGGTAAGGGACTTAGCGAAGAGGGTCTACGACGGCCTCAGGGAGAGGAGGTACAGCCTGGACGAGCTCGCGTTCACTGTCATGCTCTCAAAGCACCCATCGGAGTACGCGGTGGCCTCTCAGCACGTGAAGGCCGCTAGGTTACTGATGGCTTATAAAAAGAACGTAGACGCGGGCTCGATAATAAGGTACGTGAAGGTGAGGGGCGAGCCAGGCGTAAAGCCAGTCCAGCTGGCCAGGATAGACGAGGTGGACGTGGACAAGTACGTCGAGCACATGAGGACGACTTTCGAGCAGGTGCTCACGGCCCTGGGCTTGGACTTCGACGGAATACTTGGAGTGAGGAGCATAACTTCGTTCTTTAACAAGTGACTACTCTTCTTCCTCTTCCTCGAGCTCCTCTAGGTCCTCCTCGAGCCCGCCCAGATTGCTCGCCTCGAGCTGCTCCTCTGAAGTGGCTATCATAGCCCTCTTCTTGAGCTCCTCCAAGTCTTCTGGGGGTAGCTTCGGGGCTATTATGAATATCTCGTTGTCGTAGTAATCCGTCTCCCTCCACTCGTTGTTGAAGGACGCTATGTATATGGGTATGACGGCCTCGGCCTCCTTGGAGCTCCTCCGTAGCTCGAACCTCGAGTAGAACTCGTACTCCTCCTTCGAGAGCGGCAGCTTAAGGATCTTGGTGTAGCTGTCCTTCATAACCACGAAGTCCGAGGTCTCGGGGTTCCACAGTTGCAGGGCCTCGAAGGCGGCCTTCTTGACTGCCTCATAGAGGGGACCCTCTATCTCCACGACCCTCTTGATGTTGCCCCTTTCCGAGTGTATGAGTATGGATCTCTCGCCGCCAGCTCCCTGCCCCTCTTGCTTCTTCTGGCCCTTGGACTTGGACATCAAGTTTCCTCCTCGACCAACCGGGCCTTACAATTAAGCACCTAGGGCGCTTAACTTTAAAGGTTTCGAGGGCTCACGGTGTAGTCGGCCTCATCAATCTTCAGCGCTTTGAACCCTCGATCACAGCCCTCGACAGAGCTCTGGCGCCTCGGCCTTATATTATTGCGCGAAACTTTAATCCGTCCTCTGGGGCCCTAAACGACTTAGGGGCGATGACTTGTAACTCGGGTTCTGACGCCACGAGTGATGTCGACAGGCTAGACGAGCCCTCTCTCGTCCTCTTGCCCGAGAGAGGTGTCTACACCATAGTGGCCCTCCTCATGGAGGATAAGGCGATAGACGTTGGCTCGCTGGGCACTGTTAGGATGAAGAGGGGCCTCTACGCCTACACGGGCTCCGGCTTGGGCAGGGGCGCCCTGAGCCTGAGGGGCAGAGTCTCGAGGCACCTCAATAAGCACAAGAAGCTGAAGTGGCACATAGACTACCTCACTTCATCGAACTCTTCGGTGGTGGTCGGGGTTGTGGCTTCTCAGGCGGAGAAAAGGTTAGAGTGCTCGGTCGCGTCGGTCATCAACTCCATCGCCGAGCCCGTCGAGGGGTTTGGGTGTAGCGACTGCAAGTGTCGATCACACTTGGCTCTAATGCGGCTCGAGGGGGTCGGCGAGTGCTTGAGGTTGATAGAGGGGGTTTACGCCTCTCTAGGCCTCGTCCCGATATCCTTGACCCTCCGGCCTCTTCAAGTACTCGGTGGCCATGTGGGAAAGCAGGTCCACTAGCGACGCCCAGCATCGTGTGGTAGACCCCACGTTGTTTGCGCTCGTCTTTTCGACGAAGATCAGAAGCGCTGGCTCGCGTGGCCCTAATAGCTCGCGAGAACGGTCGGCCCACGGGCGAGGAGATGGTTCGGCACTCCAAGTCGAGGACCTCTGCTCCAGCTCTCAAGACCTCTACTGAGTCCTCCTCTATGGCGAGAGGGCCCTCGAGTCCCAGCCTTGCAAGGGTCTTGGCTAGTATCAGCGCTCCGGGGGGTCCGTCGGCCTCTTGGGCCATCCTCGGCGGGACCTTAAATCCGGTGACGATAATTGCTCGCCCTTGCTTCACCTCATCGATCAGCCTACTCGCGGCTTCGACGAGGAGGTGCGCCGGCTAGGAACTTAGCCGCGCGGTAGGGCTCGTCGAGGACCCCCTGGCCGACGTCGAGCCTCGAGACCTTGTAGAGCTCTTCGCATAAATCCTTAAATTCCACGTGAGAGCACCTACTCCCAAGCCCTATTGAAGGGCGGGAGGTCCTCGCTATTGAGCCTTAAGATAGCCGTCATTTACGGCGACGGCGTGGGCCCTGAGGTCATCAAGGCAGCGCTTGAGGTCCTCGAGGCGTTGGACTTCGACGCCGAGTTCGTAGATGTAAGCGCTGGCTACGAGTACTGGAGGAGGACCGGCAAGCCGATGGAAGATGGCGCTCTAGACGTCATAAGGGGTTGTAAGTGCATACTCAAGGGGCCGTTGATGACGCCCCCGGGAGCTGACTCTTATAGGTCGGTCACCGTGGCGCTAAGGCAAACGCTGGACCTCTACGCCAACGTCAGGCCCTTCAAGAGCTTTGGCAGAGCGCCCAAGAAGATCGACATGGTCATAGTTAGGGAGAACACCGAGGACCTGTACTCGGGCATAGAGTTCAGGCTTGGCTCTACCGCTATCACGCTCAGGGTAGTGAGCGAGAGGGCCTCCAAGAGGATAGCGAGGTTCAAGCTCTACCCGGAGATCCAAGCAGAGGAGATGGTCGTCGACTCAGCAGCCTACAGGATAGTCGTAGCCCCTGAGACGCTAGACGTCCTCGTGACGCCGAACATGTTCGGCG
>CAZLVJ010000090.1:0-3077 GCA_964562935.1 uncultured Nitrososphaerota archaeon | reverse complement strand
CAAAGCCGTCACGGAGGCCCTCGAGCAGCTCAAGAACAGGACGGCCCTCGAGATGGCTCTGTTTGAGGTCTGGAACGACATTCGCTGGTACCTCAGGAGGACGCAGACGCCCTGCAAGGAGGTGCTCCTAGAGGTAGCGAGGACTTGGGTCAGGTTGCTGTCGCCATTCGCCCCCTTCATGTGCGAGGAGCTTTGGAGCATGCTGGGCGGAGAGGGCTTCGTCTCTAAAGCGCCTTGGCCCTCTTACGACGAGGCCAAGGTGGACCACTTCGCAGAGGCCTCTGAATTGCTAATACAACAGGTCATGGACGATCTGAGGGAAATACTGAGGGCTACGGGGATGACGCCCTCTACAGCACACATCTACGTGGCATCTAAGTGGAAGTGGGACGTGTACTTGAGGGCGCTGGAGGCCTCGTCGCCGCGAGAGGCGATCAAGGTGGCTCACCAAGTGGCGAAGGAGCTTCGAGTCGAGAACCCAAAGGTGGTGCAGAGGATCGCCGCTGAAGCCTCCTCCATAAGCGGGGACGGTAAAGAGATAAGGTTGAAGGCTGGGCGGCTAGACGAATACGCGATCTTGACGTCGGCCAAGGACTTCTTAGAGCGAGAGTTTAAGTTCGAGATCAAGATATGGAGAGAAGAAGAGGAAGGGGTCTACGACCCCAAAGGCCGTCGAGTCAACGCCATGCCATACAAGCCAGCGCTGTACTTGGAGTGAAGTCACTTCTTCGATGCCTTCCTCCCAGCTATTTTCCTCAGCGTCTCTATCCCGCTTCCGATGTCCGCGACCTCTAAGTAGCCCTCTTTAACTGCCCCCTCAAAGAGCTTAGCGCCTACGCTAGTCCTCAGTATCACGGTTGACCACCCGCGCTGAGAGCCTATGGCTCCGACGGAGATGTCAGCGTAGAGGGCTGTGAGGTCTCTGCACACGTGGCAGTACTCGTTGACACAGGCTTTCACGTCCTTTATGGGCACGCTCAGGGCCTCTGAGCCATTAACATAGACCTTGAACTTGCCCTCCTTTATGTCGAACTTGGACACTCGGGATACGTCTATCTTATGTAATGAGAGATACTCGAGCAATTTGCTGTGCGTGAAGGACTCCATGCAGAATAGGCCTATTATGAAGGCCACCTTGTCCCCAAGCTTAGTCGCGGCTTTGGGCTGGACCTTGACATTCCGCGCCGCAGCGACTTGGCAGGGCACCCCGACTACGCCGACCTTGCTTAGCCCGTAGCCGTAGACGGCATCTCCCAAGGCCAAGAGGTTGGGGCAGTTGGAGTACTTCGTCCCCGCGGCCTCGAGGACCTCCTCTGTCGTCAATGCCAAGAGAGGCACTGGCTTCCAGGGGTCGGTGGGGCTCTTGGACGCCACCACAGCACCTTCTATGAGCTTCTTCTCCATGGCGTACATCAAGAGCGTCGTGACAACCCCGCCGTCTTGAGCTCTCGTTGCCACTTTGTCGAGCTTAGTCCTAGCGCTCACGATTTTTATGTATCGGCCCAAGACGTCATCTCTCTTGTCTGAGTCCAAGGAGGCTTCGAGGAGTTCTCCTGAGAAGGATTGGCTCCTCGGGCAGCCATAGTAACAGGCCCCGCACACCTTACAAGGGCTAACGAGCTTCGGACCCTCCTCAGTCATGGATATCGCGCTAACTGGACACGACGAGACGCAGAGCCCGCACCTGCAACACAATTTCTTCGTTATCACTTCTGCCATTAGATTGCCGAACACCTTAAGCCCAACAGCTGCTTGGGAGGTGCTCAAGCCGATACAACCTCCGACAGTGGCTTGCCCTCTTCCACGTCGGAAGCACTCGTCTTTTATCTTTTTTTACACGCCTCGTCCATTGCTGCACGAGCCTTGGCATCGGGACAAAAGTACAAGCCTGTGGCCCGCTGAGGAGTGCTTGAGAGCGAGTGATCAGTCCCTAAGCACACGGTGAGGCTATGCGGCGACGATATGCCGAGGGAGGAGATGGCACTCTGCTCGCCGTTGCTCCTCAGGCGCCAGCCCCATTAAGCGACGGCCGCTGCGATGCTGGATGCAAAATTAGACGTCAGGGACTCAAGCACTTCAGCCCTTACGTAAACCCTTTACGTTATTTAGACTATTGTCAATTACGCGCAGCAGTTCGCCTCGCTTTGCCAATGCCTCTTCGCGACCTGATATAGCCACGTCACAACCAACTACGTCTAGGCCCGTGAACTTTGCGAGCCCGTTGGTTAGCTGAACGCGCTCAACGAAGCTTGGATAGTTGTCGAGCAAGTAGTACGCCCTCTCGAGTTTTAACTGAGTCACTAAGCTCTCTATTTGCTCCCTCGAGTAAAAGTTCTCCAGCTTGAACTTCTCGACGTCTACTCCCTCGACGTAACTCGGGACCATGGTGCCGAAGTAGGGCTCGTAGGTCCACTTTATGGTGCCCCTGACTATCCCCCTCATTATAGCCGCCGTCTCCCATATCTGGGGCCTGAGGGCCTTCTGCTCGATCATCACTTTTCGGCCCCTCTTAGTCATTATCTCGCCCACGCCACCTGTATTGAGCAAGTAGCACTGCACCTTGTCGCTGTTCCTCTTCAAGAAGTCGTAGAACCACAGCCCCTCCTCGACTGGGTCGCCGACTATGAAGGGGTTCGTGCCGACAACCCTGACGGACTCCCCTGCTCTCGTGGGGTCTCCGGCCGACGTCTCGACAGACTCCCCGAGCATGAATGCGGTAGCGGCCTGCTCCACCGTCAGTTTAGAGCAAATGGGCACGACGGTGTTCCTCCTGGTTATGAAGATTATTATCATGCCGTCGAGCTCGCTGAGGGGAGGCAGGTTTATCGACGGGCTGAGGCACTCGGGGTCTAGGTTCGACCTTGGGAACACCCCCCTCCCGTTGCCTGTGAGGGTGTCGTCCAAGAAGTGGATCTCTCCTGTGCAATCGACAAGGACGTTCTCGAGGGCGACGTTCTCCTTCGTCGCGGCCCTCCATATTAGCGGCTGGTTCACCGGATCTACGTCCGTTTTCAGGAAAAAGCCCTTCTCAGTCCCGTAAGCTGAGCCGTCCTTCCTTAAGAAGACGACGTCGTCTT
>CAZLVJ010000089.1:0-3239 GCA_964562935.1 uncultured Nitrososphaerota archaeon | reverse complement strand
CCTCCCCCTCACGAGGGCCTCCCCCTCCGTGGGCCTCTCGAGGCCAGCTAATATCCTGAGGAGGGTCGTCTTGCCGCAACCGCTCGGGCCCACGATGCACAGGAACTCCCCCTCGAAGACGTCGAGGTCCACGCCGTCGACCGCTACCACGGGCGGAGAGCCTTCGAAGACCTTCTTGAGGCCCCTGACCCTCAAAATGGGCTCACGAGACAACGAGGCCAGCCCTCCACGCCAGCACCTTGCTCTCTATGGTCCTGTAGAACACGTCGAGGGCGAGGCCCAGCATCCCTATCGCGAGCATATAGGCTATGATCACGTCAGGGTAGTGATAAAACTCCGCCATTTGTATCTGGTACCCAAGGCCGTACCTAGACACCCCAAATAGCTCTGCCGCCACGACGCACATCCAGGCCACCCCGGAGCCCACCCTGATCCCGGTTAGTATCGACGGCAACGCCGCCGGTATCACGACCTTCCTAATCAGCGTCGCGCCCTTCGTGGCTCCTAAGGTCATGGCTGCTTCCAAGTACTTCAGCTCGATCGACGCGACGCCGTGCTTGGTGTTGAGCAGTATCGGGAAGACCGCGCCTATGAATATTATGAAGCCAGCTGCTTGGTGCGTGAGGCCGAGCATGAGTATGGCCATGGGTATCCAAGCTATTGGTGGGATAGGCCTCACGAGCTCTATTATCGGGTAAGAGAGTCTATCGGCCAGCCTAAACAAGCCGGCCACTAAGCCGACGCTGAAGCCCACGACCACTGCCGTGCCGAAGCCCAGAGCGTAGTGGAACAGGCTGTAGAGGATGTCGAGGGGCATAAAGAAGGGGCCGTAATTGCCGGTGAAGAGGTCGAGGAGGGTCTTGAAAACCTTCGACGGAGGGGCTAAGACCAAGGGGTTCTTGACGATCAGCCAGTAGCAGGCCTCCCACAAAGAGAAAAACGCCGTTAGGGAGGCAGAGGCGATAGCGACGTCTTTCAGCCTCATCTAGCCCAGTCCCAGCTCCGCCCTTATCTGAGGAACCATATTTAGCGCTTCTTGGTAGAGCGTTGTGTCGACTATGTCGGAAGCACTCAATCTCACGGGGTTCCCTCGAGCATCTCTAGTCACGCCGAGTTCGTAGAGCGTTTCGCACATCTCGTCCACGCCATCAAGCCACAGGCGATCGGTGGGGTCGGGGTTTATGTTGGTCGTGCCCGGAAAAGCCTCGGCAGTCCTCTCATCTATTTTGAGGTACTTCATCAGTATCCTCACTACGTCTCCCTTATTCTTAGGGTCTATTGCGTACTGGGAGGCTATTATGTGTAGCGCCACGAATTTGACGGCTAAGTCCCTGTGCTTGGCAATGAGCTCCTCGCTCATCAGCACAACGCAGCACGGGTGGCGAGGCCACATATCGCGGGAGCTCAGGGCTATCTTCCCGTAACCTCCCAAGACTGCTAAGTACGGGTGTGGATCGGGGAAGAAGGCCGCATCAATCTCTCCAGACTTTAGTGAGGGATGCTGTTCTGCGGGGCCCCTCTGATGTATTATGTAGACGTCCTTCTCAGGATCTATTCCGTGCTCCCTAAGCCACTTCTTCAGGATCGTGTCTTGGATCGAGCCAGGTGGGTAGCAGCTTATCCTCTTGCCCTTCAGCGATTGCGGATCGGTGTAGCTTATGTCCGGCCTGACCACCAGCGAGGAGCCCTCGGTGTTGGCCACGGCCACCAGCTTGGCCTTGACGCCTTGGGCCAGTATTGACATCGGCGGCGTGGCGCCCACGTAGGCTATGTCCAAGTGCCCGGCCGCAAAGGCCTGCATCTCCAGCGGCCCCGACTCAAAGGAGTAGAGTTCAGGCTCTACCTTCAAGACCTTTTGAATCCACCCCTTGTCCCACATTATGTAGAAGGCGATATGGTGCCAGCTGGGCTGGACCCCTATTCTTAACTTAACCGGTTGGGTTTGCTGAAGCGCGAAATACGCGGCTAACGCTACTGCGGCGCACACGGCCACTGCCAATAGCGCCGTCAACCTCCTCATGAGGAGCACCACAGCTACAACAAGGACACGTCTATATTTCGTTTTCGGACATTTTCGTATCCGTGAAAGAGGTCTCAGAGGCAAGGGCCAATAATTACCATTATCTTAATCATTAGCTGGGCGTGCCCAACTCTTTTGGTCACAAAAATGTCTTAGTTGGAAGTAGCTCTTGCTGGAGAGAGTCTATGAGAGTTGGTGGAGACCTCAACAAAGGACCTCGGACTTACAGGGACTCGATCGAGTAGAGCGCTGGAGGCCAGCAAGTTGCGTTTAGCCAGGCCTGAGGCGTTGAAGCTCACGTTTCATGCGGAGATAAGCCAAGAGAGCGTCCACGATGGCGTTAAATTGACAGCAACGAGTCTTCGAGCGAGATGGTGACTAGGGGGACCCACATATTCGTCGACACGGTCGAGAGGGAGGGGCTTGGCCGAGGCCGGCGTTCTGCTCTCGGACCACGTCAACGAGCTCCTCAGGCTCAGGGCCAACTACTTACAAGTCTTCAAGGCATTTGAGGTAACGCTCTACCTCATACACATAATCGCTGTAATATTGTTGATGTTCGTGGGAGCTTCTTGAACGTCTTCTCTAGCGTAATAACGAGCTTCGCTCAGAGCATCCCCCATGAGTGCGCTGGCATACTCGGTTTCTTCAACGTGTCGTACCAAGACGTCTCCTTCGTCACGAACATCGCCCTACTAGTGATGACGATAGCCAATGCGCTCGCCTTCCACTCGACCAACCCTGGGTCGAGTATGCCATGTTCTACTACCTATCCATGCTGCTGATAAGTACTGGAGCGGCGGTCTATGCCGGCTCCTTCATCATGGATGAATTGATGCGAGGGTTGTTGCTTTTCCCTTCATGACGTTAAACCTTAACTTAAAAATTCTCAAATCTCTGCTTCGCAAAGGATTAAAGCAGGCGTCCCGGCGAGTTTCAGATTTACGACTTGGACCCAAGCGTAGAGAACGATTACAATTATAGCATCGCGAATGCCCTCTAACGAACATTGTGATCACCGATTCCTTTATGCCTTGATTTCATGCTCAATGACTTCCTTAAAATTTATAACAGGGAACTTTGGAGTTTCTGCGTGTTGCGCTTCGGCATTAATCCATCACCACATCCTTGGAAAAACGTCAATAAGTTTGCTGAATGGAGCACAATGGTCGATGAGATGGAATTTGACTCTATAATGATACCAGATCACTACGAGCTC
>CAZLVJ010000088.1:0-3255 GCA_964562935.1 uncultured Nitrososphaerota archaeon | reverse complement strand
CCCTGTTGGCCCTGTTGATTATCTTGTCGTCTATGTCGGTTATGTTCTGGACGTGCACCACCTCGAACCCTTTGAGCTTGAGGAACCTCTTGATGACGTCGAAGGCGACGTACGTCCTAGCGTGCCCCACGTGGGTGTGGTCGTAGACCGTGGGCCCGCACACGTACAGTCCTACTCTTGGGGGATTGAACGGGTCGAAGATCTCCAGCCTGCGGGACAAAGTGTTGTAGACCCTTATTGGCAATGCGTGGCCACCTAGTGACTGAGCTAATAGGTCTATGAGGCTGGTTTTTAACCTTCAGCTCTTAGGGGCAAATGGTTTAAGCGCGAGCTTTGAGGGCTCGGTCTTAAAGCTTATAGCCACAGGCATGTCTTAGAGGAGAGTCGTAGAGGTCGTCCAATCAATGTTCAACGTAGCAGAGGCGTTGAAGATAGTCATCGCCTCGCTCTTCCTCTTCTGGACGTTGTATCACACGCCGCTGATCGTGGTCGGCTTGAGAAGGTTCTTCAACGAGGGCTATGATAATGGCGGCGGTGACGTCGGCCGCTTTTCGCATCACAGACCAAAGGTCTCAATAATAGTCCCGGTGAAGAACGAAGAGAAAGTCGTAGGGAGGCTCCTCGAGGCTTTGGTCAACCTGACTTATCCGAACAAGGAGGTCATAGTCGTCGAGGACGGTTCGACCGACAGAACTGGCGAGATTTGTAAGAGATTCGCAGAGAAGTATCCTTCTGTGATAAAGTGCTATCGCAGAGAAGTTAGTGAGGGCAAGCCCTCGGCGATAAACTTCGCCGTCAAGAAGGCCACGGGCGAGATAGTAGCGATCTACGACGCTGACACTGTTGTAAAGCCAGACGTGCTGGAAAAGATCCTTCCCTACTTCGACGACCCCAAGGTAGCCGTCGTGCAGGGGCAGGAGTACACGGTCAATCCGAAGCAGAGTCTGTGGGCCAGGATGTCCGCCTTAAACGACTTCCTCTTACACATTGCCCAGCTCGGAAAGGACGGGCTGGGGCTCTTCGTTATTTGCCAGGGGAGCCACATGTACCTTAGGCGTAGTGTGTTAGAGGAACTGGGCTTCTGGGATCCTCAAGCCCTGGCGGAGGACGTCGAGATCTCAGTGAGGCTCATGAAGAGGGGCTACAAAGTGAAGTACGTGACCATAAAGGCTGGTATTGAGGCCCCTCCAGAGCTAAAGGGTTTAGTGAGGCAACGCTTGAGGTGGTTTAGGGGCTACTTACAGGCGCTCAGCAAGCATAAAGACCTATTGTTGCCCTCAAGCTTAAGGGAGCTCGACGCCTTGGTCACACTATTGACCCCAGTATTCCTTGCCCTCAGTCTGCCGGGGCTAGTAGTCGGTCTCTGGTACGCCACCTCTCTCCTAGGGCAAACGCTCGGACTGGCGTTATTGTTAGTGAGCATGGTGGGTCCCAATGCCGTGGCCCTCGCAAGGCCGAAGAGCTTTGTCTATATCCCGCTGTTGTACCTGAATTGGATGGTCCAAGCATTAGCGGCTACTTATGCCTGCATCCACGCCCTCTTGAGAAGACGGATGAGTTGGATGAAGACTGAGAAGCAGGGCGTGGTGACTGAGGTCGACTTCTCAATAATTGGCCACAGAAGGAGCATCACTTGATGAGCTGACGCTAAGGTGTCGGGCCCTTTTAAGCAAGCCCCTGTTATAACAAGCTTAGAGAGCTTCGGGTTCGAGTGGGCTCAATGAGCCTCGAGTTCATGGCTACGACAGTGGAGGGCCTTGAAGACCTAGCGGCTAAGGAGGTAGAGGGGCTCGGTGGGCGCGTTAACGAGGTCAAGCGCGCTCGGGTCTTCTTCGAGGGGCAGATAGACTTAATGTATCGAGTGAACATCAGGGCTCGCTGCATCCACAAACTGATGCTCGTTCTCGGCCACGGGAGCGCTAAGGGGCTGGACGGGATATACGATCTCGCCAAGTCAATCAATTACTCCGAGGTCATTAAGTTAGATCAATCGTTTGCTGTGAGGACCACGAGGGTCGGCGAGCATGAGTACACAAGCCTAGACGTCTCGGCGGTAGTTGGTCAAGCGATAGTAGACAGCTTCATGGAGGCCAAAGGCGCTAGGCCCCGCGTGGACCTCAAGAACCCGGACGTCGAGATAATGGTCTACGTCAGGGACTACGAGGTCGTGATCGGCGTCAACACGACCGGCGAGTCCCTCCACAAGAGGAACTACAGGGTCTACGACCACCCGGCGGCCTTGAAGACCACCTTGGCGGCTGGGATGCTGATGCTCTCCGGGTGGCGGGGCGAGGGGCTCTTGGACCCCATGTGCGGCGGAGGGACCATAACCATAGAGGCGGCGCTCATGGCCAGGGGGTTCCCCCCGGGCTTCTTCAGGAAGAGCTTGGCGTTCACGAGGCTGACGATCTACGACCCCAAGGCCCACAAAGAAGAGCTCGAGAAGGCGCTAGAGTGCGCCAACAGAGAGATTTACGAGATCTACGGCTTCGACGTGTCCCCGAAGCACGTGGCGGGCGCCCGTCTTAATGCATCGTCGGCTGGGGTCCATGACACGATAAGCTTCGATGTAAGGGACGCCACGAGGAGAGAGACGTACAAGAGCTTGGACGTGAGGCACGTGGTCGTGAATCCGCCCTACGGCATCAGGCAGGGCAGGCCCAAGGTCATCAAAGACCTCTACGCGAAGTTCTTGAGGGCCTTGTCCTATGAGCTCCCCGGAGCGACTTTGACGATAATAGTCAGCTTCTGGAAGGCGTTCGAGGGAGCCTTGGAGGGCATTGACTGCGACGTCTTAGACGTGAGGGACGTAAAGCACGGGGACCTACCGGCTAGGGTCTACAAAGTAAGGGTACGCTGAGGTTGCTTCTGACTTCGGATCTGTGACGGGTTCAGCCCTCTTCGTTGTGCTGGTTTGCCTATTAACTGCGGGCGATCCCATACGAAGAGAGACATGAGGAGAGCTCATCGCGGGGCCTCGAAGAAGAGAGAATGAAGGTCCCTCGGCTGAGTTCCTTCTCGAGCTATTAGAGGGCGACGCTGCACACGAAGCCGTCTCGCGTTGTTATCGCTTAACGAACACTGAGACGTTTACCGCCAAGCAGGCCGAGACTACGTCGACGTTGTGCTCGGCGATCGACTTCAGCGCCCCCGCTCTATGAAGGCTCTGCACGAGGTCCAAGTAGACCAAGAACGTCCTCGGCTCGAGCTCGCCCCTCTGGAGCCGCCAGTACCTCTTCTGATCCCTCTTTATGG
>CAZLVJ010000087.1:0-3354 GCA_964562935.1 uncultured Nitrososphaerota archaeon | reverse complement strand
TTTATGTTCCCCCCGCTCTCTAAGGCCAGCTTCGCCGCCTCCTTGACGAGCCCCCTGTTCCCACAGCCATTCCACTCGAAGCATATCCGTATTACCCTCTTCTCGGGCTTCTCCTCCAGCACCCTCCTCGAGGCCTTTATCGCGAAGGGCAGTTGGGGCTCGGGCGACCCGCCGAAGAAGCATACGCATGTGTAGTCCTCGTTGCCCAGCACGTGCCTCACGAAGCCCTCGATGGAGACCTTAGGGGCTCTAGAGAGTTGCTTGTGCGAGGCGTTTTGACAAAACAGACAGTCGAAGTTGCACCCGTAGAAGAACACAGCGTAGTTCGCGTAGCCCACCTCTGGCCCAGGGCATACGGCGTACTTGGGGTAGCCAGCTCCAGTCCCAGCTGGGCAGAACCACGAGGCGCAGCAATTCGTGACGTGGGGGTCGTAGTAGCCGTACATTAAGGCCTCGTCGGCCGAGACCGAGGAGACGAGCTTCCCGTTTACGTTCCTCCTAAGGCCGCAGAAGCCCACTTCTCCCTCGCTCATTGAGCACTCATTGGCGCATATGGTGCACTTCAAGCCGTGGAGGCTTCGAGGGGGCTTCGATGGCAGGCCGTAGCGCGACCTAGCAACCTCGTGGGCCTGCTCAACGAATGGGCGCGCCTCCTCGAACCTAGTCTTGACGCATTCTGGGCATACCTCGAGGGCCTTCGATATCAGCTTGGACCTCTTGCCGCAGATCTTGCACTCAACTTCCAAAACGCCCGTGAACCTCCACAAGGAGGCACACCTACATGAAGGACTTGAACCCCTTATGAGTAGTCTGCGCGGCGCCCGTTATCGGTATCGGGCTCTTGCAGTACAAGCACTTCTTGTCCGCTGTTAGCTTGACTTCGTACACGCCCCACTGAAACCTCTTTATGACTGGCTTGCTGCAGATGGGACAGTACGTGTGATAGCCGGGGTGGTCGGGTATGTTCCCCACGTATGGGTACAAGAGCCCCATCTTCTTCGCCATCTGATAAGCCCTCTCTATCACCTCTATCGACGTTGGAGGGTTCCTGAACTTATACGCCGGGAAGTACCTGGTGAAGTGCAACGGTACTTCTGGGCCAGCGCGCTTTAAGTGGCTCTCGATGACCTCCCTGATGCAGTCCTCGCTATCGTTGACCCCGTTTACGATGAGGAACACCACCTCGACGTGCAAGCCCACCTTCAACGCCCTCTCGACGTTCTCCCACACCAGGTTTACCCCCTTGACGCCCACGTACCTCTCGTAGACCTCTTCGTTGCCCTTGACGTCCACCTTGAGGCCGTCGAGGCCTGCTTTGACTAGCATGTCCAAGGCTTCAGGGGTCATGAAGCCGTTTGAGACGAAGCAACAGTAGAGGCCCTTTCTCCTCGCCAGCGGAAAGACGTCGAGGCAGTACTCGAAGAGCATGGTGGGCTCGTTGAAGCTTACGCAGAGGCCCTGGTCCCCGTTTTTGACAGCTAGGTTCACTAGTCGAGTTGGGTCCACGTAGAGCGCTGCTCTAGGATCGGGCCTAGATTTGGACAGGTGATGATTTTGACACCAGGGGCAGTCGAAGTTGCACGACCATGTGGAAAAGGTCAAGGACGTCGAGCCGGGCCAGTAGTGGAAGAACGGCTTTATCTCTATCGGCCTGCTCTCAATGGCTGAGAGGTCGCCGTACGTCGCAGTGAACAACGCTCCGCCGTAGTTAAATCTAGTGCCACAGTATCCCCAACCTCCTTTTGGTATCTTGCAAGACCTATTGCAAACGCGGCATACGACTGTCTCGTCCCTCTTTTCGAAGAGGGGCGACGGCTTAACAGTTGGCCTCTTCAGGAGCTCGCCCAAGTCAACCGCTCTGGCCAAGTCTCATGCACTCCCGTCGACAACAGGCCTCTTGAGCGAAAATCCCTCACCCCATAGTTATAGTACTGCTAACCGCATCGCCCCTTCGCGACACAACCCTGTCGCAAGCCATGTATGGGAAGGCCCAGCCACTTAGCCTTTTGTCGTGGACGTAGAAGGCCCTCCTAGTGGCCTCGAAGACGCTAGAGCCCTCCCCGACTTCCATTAGCTCCACACCCCCTTGGGCTTCACGTGCATGGGAACCTTGAACACCTCGCTAAACACCTTAAAGGCATGTCTTCGTCACTCTTACGTGGACAAGGTATATAGGTGGCGAGCCAGCCATAAACTTTAGCTAAAGAGAGGGCCCTTCGTTGACCGCCATCTGGAAGACGTCGGCGAAGATTTATTGGTGCTCTAACTGCAACGTTCCCTTAATAGCGCCAAAGTGTGGTCTCTGCAACGAGCTGGGGGTTAAGGCTCGCGGCTCGCCCCCGAGGGACTTCAGGCCAGCGCTGGACTATGACTTCAAGATCCTGAGGGAGGCCGTAGAGAGGGAATTCGGCTCTAAGGCCTATGACGTCCTCGTCCCGAGCGAGGTGGTTTTGTTCAACAAGATACCCTACGTCGATCAAGCGAACGAAGTCGTGGTAGACGGATGGGTCATGGGGAACCTCTACTACAGCCCAGACAAGGGCGTCTGGAGGTTCAGGCCATCCTACGAGGGCGCCGCTAGGCTCGTGGCCGAGGGCGCCGCCCCCTACGTCGAGGTCCCGAAGGGCGAGGTCAGGCTGTGGGACGAGCTGTCTAGAAGCGAGGTCAAAGGGGACTCGTTCCCCGCTAGCGGCAAGTACGTGATCCTGACGGACTCCAAGTCCATGGCCATAGGGGTGGCAGTTTCGCTAGACGGCGAGAGGTTGAAGGTAGTTAAGGTCTGGGGGCCCCAAAGGCCTCACGCAAAGGGGAAGAAAATCGACTGGGAAGTGGTGGTCAAGGCCAACGAGAGCCACCTGGAGGCCGACGAGAAGAGGGCCGAGGCCCTTATAACCAGAGCCATCAAGTCACGCGACGTCTTCGTGTCCTACTCTGGCGGCAAGGACAGCTTGGCGACGCTCCTACTAACTCTGAAGTGCTTGGGCGACGTCCCCCTCTTGTTCAACGATACTGGCGTAGAGGCCCCCGCGACCGTAGAGCACGTTTGGAGGGTGGCCGATAAGTTCGGACTAGAGCTCGTCTACGCCAGCGCTGGCGACGCGTTCTGGAGGTCCTTGCCGGTCTACGGGCCACCTGCTAGGGACTACAGGTGGTGCTGCAAGGTGTGCAAGCTGGTCCCCATAGCCAAGGCCGTCAAGGAGAGGTTTCGGGGAGGGGTCTACACGATACTAGGCCAGAGGAAGTACGAGTCGTTCGCTCGCTTGAGGGCTCCAACGATAGAGAGGAGCAGGTGGATACCAGACCTCGTGAGCGTCAGCCCGATAAGAGATTGGTCAGCGCTCCACGTCTGGCTCT
>CAZLVJ010000086.1:0-3379 GCA_964562935.1 uncultured Nitrososphaerota archaeon | reverse complement strand
CCAAAGCCCCCGCTTCGCTTGTTGTGCGCGCTCGTCGCGTTATTCGGGGGGTATTTGATGGTGAGGCTTCTAGCGGAGAACAAGAAGTACGGTTGCGGGACTGAGCTCGTAATCGAAAGCTACCACCGACGGAGCGGCTTCCTGAGCTTGAGGGACACGGTTAGCAAGACCTTGGCCTCAGCAGTGACAATAGGCTTCGGCGGGAGCGCTGGCCTAAAGGGCCCGAGCCTCTTGCTCGGTGGGGGGATATCTTCATTCATCACTAGGAGGCTGGGGCTGGGCCAAGAAGACGTCAAGAGGATGTTTTTGTGCGGCGCGGCAGCGGGCTTCTCGGCCATATTCAGAGCCCTGCTGACGGGATACTGCTCGCGCTCGAAATACCCTACAAGAGGGACGTCGAGACAGAGGTCTTCATTCCAGCCTCCATAGCCTCCGTCACGGCCTACCTAATATCGGCAATGACCTTCGGGGTGGAAAAGATCTTCCCCGGCCCGCTATTCCTCTCAGTCACTCCCCCTCCCCCCTCGTACACGCGGTCGTCTTGGGGGTTTTGGGAGCGCTCACCGCCTTGGCCTTCATCAAGGCCTTTGAAGGGACGAAGGCCGTCGCTGAGAAGCTCTCTCGCAGATTTCCAATGCCGTGCATCGTCATCTTGGGCGGGCTAATCCTCGGTGCCATCGGCTTGCTCTATCCCGAGGTGCTCGGCCTCGGCTACGACCTCATTCACAAGGTCACCGTAGCCGAGTTAGGGGAGCTGAGCTTGGCGACCCTCGTCGCCCTCCTGGTCTTTAAGATAATAGCCACGAGCATAACCCTGAACTTCGGAGGGAGCGGCGGCCTCTTCATCCCAGCGTTGTACGTCGGCGGGACCCTAGGGCTCATCTACGCGCAGGCGCTGAACGTAGAGCCGCCCGTCTTCTGCGTCATGCTGGCGATGGCGGCTGTGCTAGCCGCGGTGAACAAGACCCTACTGACGGGCATCGCGCTAGTGGCCGAGACCATAGGCCCGAGCTTCATCATCTCCACCGTCGTCTCCGCTGCCATAAGCTACTTCCTCACAGGGGACGCCTCTTTCTACAAAAGCCAGATTTTAGACAGAGGTTTTAGATAGAGGCGAGAATAAGACGTCCAGCCAGTGGCAGGCGAGCTGTTCACTCGCTGTTCAAGAGAGCTCGACGACACTGCATCGAGGTAGACGGCGGCTCGAGGCCTGAGACGAGCCCTCGCGTGAGCAGTCAATGTTGGAGCTAATCCGACCCGCCCCCGCCTCTACGTCCGACGGTTGGTGGGTTGGTTTTGGCAAGAGCACGTCAGACCAAGAGGCAAGGGCTTTAATCCCCCGAGTCGACTCCTACGCGAGCAAGCGCGAAGTCGAGAGAAGAAGCGGGCCATGAACGCATTAAACATTAAAGAGTTAAGGATTGCGTGCCACCGCTGCGGCAAGTTGCTAGGCGTCTACCGCGGTGAGTCCTTCTACTTCGTGTCCGAGGCTCCTATAACCATACTGTGCTCAAGATGCCTTGAGGAAGCGAGGTCGAGAGGGGAGCTGGTCGAGCTCGGAGCTCTGGCGAGGGCCTTCGCGGAGTGCGTGAGGGGCTTGAGCAGGCGCGAGAGGTGCTGGAAGGTCCCCACGTAGGCGACGTCTGCCTCACATCGTTAAGAGATTTTGAGGGCTTGGAAGGTCTAGAGCTTGCGCAAACCCATATCCTTCATTGAACGCTTCGCGTAGGGCAACTCCCCGAGGCAGATCTTAATGAATAAGAGCTCGTCGATGAAGAGGTGCCCCGAACTACGAGGCGCCGAGGATCGCCGCGACGTCGCCCTTCAGCCTCTCTTCGACCTCAGCCATCACCTCTTCGTACTCTTCGCTTTCGGGGGAATAGTGGCTCACGGGCCCGTCCCTCAGCATCTTGTGGAGGAGGGCCATGGCCTTCCTGACGGCCTTGTAAGGGCAGAGGTCGACGAGCTCGATCTTGAAGCTGGCTCCGCTATCGCGCCAGACGAGGCAACAACCCTTGCACTCGCACTTCTCAAAACAATAGAAGTCCAAGAACCTCTGGAGAGCCCAAAACCTCACGAGCTCTTCTCTCGAGGCCTTCACGGCCCTTCGCTCCATGGTCTCTTGTCTTCAAGGAGTTATCTACCTTCAAGAAGCTAATAAAACAGTTTTCACTCGTGAAGCATCACAGCTATGATTCACGACTTCTTCGCTCCAGCTCTGAGCCGTCCCAGCTAAGAGGTCCTAGAAGGAGGCGATGCCTCAATGGAGCACGGTCGGCGTTCAGGTGATAAGTGAGCTCGGCTCTAGGCTTTTCATCATTCGCGATAAGGCCTAAGAGCCTCGGGCGAGGGTCGTAAGGCTTGATCAGCCCCTGATCGGCATAAGCAAGGTAATCGCCTTCTCATCACCCAAGCCTCTAGGTAGCTATGAGCTAGACTTTGGAAAGCGGTACCTTCGCGGTCTCGGTCGTCAGCTGTCTTGGGTCGTCTTCAGCCGTTTTTGGGGCCCCCTGATCAAAGCGCTCGAAACCCTTAGAGAGAAGAGTTTTCAAAAATGTGCTTTTCAAGCATAAGTGAGGCACTTTGGAATGACAGTAGAGGCACTCTCGAAGGCCCGTGGTTATCCCACGGCCTTCCTCATGGCTTCTCTGTGGAGCGGCGTTTGCCAGGCCATTCGCTTTCCGATCCCGAGCTCTAGGTCTTTCTGAGGCGGAGGCTCGTCTATCCAGAACTCCTGCCTCCTCTCCGGCATGACGTCCACTATCAAGTTCATCTCCACTAACCTATTCAGGAGCGGTATCCTCTCCCTAGCCAACAAGGTGTCAGGGTCCTCAATGGCCTCCAGGAGGTACTCCCTCTCGTCGCTGGTCAGCGATGAGGCGAAGACGTCTAGCCCCTTGGAGTCAATCAAGCTCTTAACGACGGCGTCTACGCTCCACTCAGCCTCATAGAGCTGAGAGAGGATTCTGGGATTGCCACCGCTCGCGGTCCAGGCGTCCTCCAGCCTCGGCTTGGGACCTGGTATCTTCTCGTACAGCTCCTCGAGGCCCTTCTTGGGCATGTTCCACATCGGCGTCATCTTGGCCCACATGTGCCTCCCTAGCTCCCTCTTAGACAGCCCCTCGCTCGTCGTCGCTATGGCCACGATGCACTCGTAGCCCTCTGGAGGGTGCTCGACCAAGTTCAGCAGGGACTTCACGTAAATTGCGGCCTTGCTGAGACCAATCGCTTGAAAGGCGTCGTCGACGAGGACGGCGACCCTTCCCCTTCTCCACCTGCTTATAAGCCACCCGACTACGTCTATCGCTAGGGTGGCGAGCTTTAATTGAGCCACCCCGACGGCCTCCGTCGCCGCTTCTGCGAACCTCTTCACGACCTC
>CAZLVJ010000085.1:0-3409 GCA_964562935.1 uncultured Nitrososphaerota archaeon | reverse complement strand
CTACGGGCTCTAAGGCCCTCGATTTAGAGTCGTCGAGCGTTGAGAGCGAGACTTGGAGGACTCCAAGGCCCTCGTCCAAGAGCCCTTCGAGCGTCCTCTTGAGGCCTTCGAGCTCGACGACCTTCGAGCCCTTCGTGTTGATAATGATCGGGTACTCGTACCTCTTCGCAATGAGTAAGACTCTCTCACTGACCCTCATCAACTCCTCGTGGGGCGGAAAGGGGTCCACGAGCGTCGATAGCCTAAACGGTATGGGCCTTAGCCCCTTCTTGTAAACGTGCTTGGCGACCCTCTCGAACATCGCGAGGGCGACCCTCCTCGGCGCGACCACGTCGGGGCCCCTGACGTACCACCTGCCGTAGCAGTAGACGCAGCGATGGGGGCACGTCGTGTAGGGCTCTATCTTCAAGACGCTGTAGCAGAGGGGCGAGATTACGTTGCTCACGTTGATGACTAGCTCTGGCATCGCGCCGACCTTCGCGTTATCGTCGTTCAGAAGCGCTTTATAGGTATCTCGGTCCAAGTCGATGCGGGCTAAGCTCGAATTTTCGCCGGCCATGAGAAGCCCTCGTGTCCTTCCTTGCCCCCGCTTGAAGTTGGCAAACCTTAAATAGACCTCTGGGGCAGAGTCGCTATACCTCGTGTTGATTGAAATGGTCGTTTATCACCTCGATGGCTACCCAGCCGCTAAGACCTTCGCCTCTCGCGCCCTAGAAAGAGGCCCTTGGTGGACCCTCTTCACCGAGGCCCTAGTGATTCTGAGGCCTTATTTCACGTCGGGTCGCGACGCATCAGGTTCGCTGAGGTGCTTTGATTGGATAAAGTCAAGTGGGGTTTAAGGGCCATCACCCTCGCCTGCGTATTGGTTCCACTCCTATGCGTTACCGTGCAGTGCTTTCTGGCTGACGACCTCTTGGGCTTACTCGTGCCCCCGCAGTTGCGGGCTTTGACGAGCCCGGCGGCCTTAGGTCAAGGCGGCGATTTGAGCTCTGCCTTCGTCGCGCTGGGCATCAATCCTAGTGGATTCGAGATGCCGCGGTTCAAGGACTTAATGTTCGACGAATCCACCAGTACTGCCACCCTGAAGCTGGAGATCACCAGCCCGCTGACTCGCCAGAGCATAACGCTCAACGAGCTCAGCTTTACCGTGAGGAACGGCACGCGATCGTTCACGATAGAGCTGAAAGACAAGGTGGTGATCGAGGCGAACTACACGGGCACGTTAAGCTTGTCGTTCTCGTCGAGCGACCCCGATGCCCTGCGCCGCCTCGTCAACATAATTAAGGGTGTCGAGCGACCTGTCTACGTCGAGGATCTGCAGTTCTCCGATCTCTCCATCGATGTAAACGGCATACTGATCACAGTGCGTGACCTCGGCGAGATCAGCGAGCTGTTCGGTGGCAAGAGCCCTTAGGGAGGCCGTGCCGTGAAGAGGAACTGGTTCGCCCTTGCTACTGGTGCGCTGATGCTAGTGACCGTCGCCTCCTCCCTGCACTCCCCCTGGTGGAGGGCGGAGATAGGGTCTGGCCTCATAACGGTCAATGCTGACCCCTTCTACACGAGCTTCAAAGTCTTCGGGGTCAGCTACGTCATTCCCATAATCTTCGTCCTCAACGTCGGCTTGACGGCCCTCTTCGTGGCCAGTGGGATAGCCCTCGTCGTTTACACGATCGAGCAAGAGAAGGGCTACTCTAAGCACCTCTTATCGTTCGGGTGGAGGCGCCCACTCTACGTGGTCGTTGGGTTCGTCGCGGTGTTAGTGCTGTCATTGCATGTCATACCATTGGTCGTCAATACAATAGCTCGCGCCGTCGAGGTCTCGACTCCGATGGTTCCGTTGATGGGGTCCTCAATAATACGACTGCCAAGCAACGTCTTGAACATCCCCGCTCAGGTCTCGATCACCGTGACGACGACCTTCACACACTCCTTCTTCTTGGGAGTAGCAACGGTTGCGTTGGCCATCACGACAAGAGCGTGCCATCGAAGGATGTCGAGTGCAAATAAGCCCACGTAAGGTGGAAATCCTCAGCCCCATCGAGTTAAAGGCATCTGAGACGTAAATTACGAAGTTAGCGAAATGAGATGAATTACTGGCAGCCAGAACCTTCTCCATGAGTGCTCCACGGCTAGGTTCTCTAAGGAGCTAGTCACCCACGGCAAAGTACTGCTCCGCAGCTTAGCGAAACTTGTCGCAACATTTAGAAGTACAACGCTTGCACAAATCACATGAACATTACTCTATAGGACGTTGGAAGAGGAAGGCATAAGGCTTGAAATTGTGCATTCTTCGCAAGAAGAATCCATCAACCATTAAACCCTATCTTCGCGCGCCTATGTACAATACTTTTAAGCCTTCGGCATGTGCTATGTCGGCCAGCCCTCCGTCCTCGTGACTACTACATTGCTGTTGGCCTTTCTAGCTGAAGCTATCTGAAGGGCGTCCGCCACGTAGATGTGGTACTTCAACATTAGCTTTATAGAGTCTCGAAGTGCTTGTGGGCTCACGCTTACGATAACAAGCCTGCGAAGCCTCGAGAGCGTTATGAGCTCCTTCAGCATGTCCTTTATCAATTTCTTAGCGTCTAGTCCCATCCTCCTCTCGTACTTGTCGAACACCATTACGGCCTCGGCGATGTTCTAATGAGAGAAGGACAGCCTCTTAGTCCCTTTATAGGCGTCCCTGTATACGGCGTCAACGCTCTCGCTACCCGGTTCTTCGACGTATCTCTTAACCAAGGCGCTGGCGTCCAAGTAGCAAATCTCTTCAGCTATGCTCGACACGGAGGCCTCGCTCCTCTCTCAACTCCCTCACAATCTTAGTCGCGTCTAGTCCTTTGGGCCTTTCTGCTGGAATCTCGGACTCAGTCGCAGGCTCTAAACTACCCAGGCCCAGCTCTTCGCTGAGGAGCTCGGCCCACCTCTCGAGCACCATGCACTCGAAGTACTCCTCTACGATACTGCTCAAGCTCCTCCCGTCGATGGCGGCCAGCCTCTTGACCTCATCCAATAGGTCTCCTCTCACGCTTAAAGTGAGTTTTTCTTGGCCATCAATATACCCATACGTACATACGTACAAATGGAGTTTATGTCCCAAACCCTCAGCTATTAATGACCCAATATAGAAGCTCGGGCCTCGTAAAATTCGATGGTGCGAGCATGTGCGTCCTCCAGTAGGCTAAGAGCCTTGCCCCACGCCATAGTGTTAGCCCTTCATTCGCTCCTCAGAAACCAGGGGCCTCTTGTTGAGTGGACGTCACTTAAGCCTACGGCTCCGGAGATTTTTAGGGGAGGCACCGTCACTGAGCAAGCTTATAAAGTCTTCGTGCTCTTCCAACCTAAGGTATGGAACTCCGCAGAAACGTACGGATAATCGAGGGCCCCGACTCCGGGAGGTATCCTTACAGCA
>CAZLVJ010000084.1:0-3683 GCA_964562935.1 uncultured Nitrososphaerota archaeon | reverse complement strand
CGAAGAAGACCAAGGCTGGCCAGCTTGTCTGGCAGACGTACGAGAGGTTCGTGAGGGAGGGCGTGAAAATAGACGTAGAGGACTTGCTCGGACAGAGCGCGGCCGAGCTCTCTCTCGGCTTAGGAGCGAGAACGAGGAATTGAAGAGGAAGCTAGAGGAGGGCCAGGGCAAGATCAAGGAGCTGTCGCGCTTGGTCGAGGATCTGTCGAGGAAGATCGAGAAAGTTAAGGAAGGGCTACTGAGGGTCCTCGAGGAGCTCTAAAGCTCTCTCGCCATCCTCCTAGACGTGGCAACCTCCTTGCACCTCGCGCACCTCCTCCTCTTTGGCGACGCCAAGAGAGCCACAAGGTAAGCAGCCGAGGCGCATATCCCTATCAAAGCGCTCGTGGCCACGTTGAAGTAGAGCGAGAGCAGGAAGCCAGCGACCCCAGAGGCGAGCGATATTAAGAGCGAGAGCGAGAGCATTCGTTCTAGGCCGTGCGAGAACTCGTAGGCGGCTGCCGCTGGGGCAACGAGCAGGACAACTGCTAGGATTATGCCCACGACCTTGACCGCCACTACGGAGAACAGCGCTATTAAGAAGACCATGAGGTAGTGGTAGACCGCTGCCCTGAGGCCCATGGCCTCGGCCGCTTCTGGATCGAAGGTTATGAACTTGAACTCCTTGTAGAAGAGAGCCGCCAAGCAGAGAGCCGCAACGGCAACGGCTGCCAACGTGTATATGTCGATTAAAGAGACGCCCAAGACGTCGCCGATTATGAAGGACCAAGCGGTGGCCGTGTGCGTGCGGGCAAGAGATAGAAAGAGAACCGCTATCGCTGTCGAGAGGCCAAATATCATGCCCACGAAGACGTCTGCCCTCCTCTCATCGCCTCGGCTGACGTAAGCCGTCAGCCCTGAGAAGCCCAGGCTCACGGCCAGCGCTCCCAACAAGGGGTTCACGCCACAGATGACGGCTATCGACGCGCCAGCAAAGGATGAGTGAGTTATGGCGGCGCTTAGGGTTGAGAAGCCCCTCAAGACTGTAAAGACGCCTACCACGCTAGAGACCATCGACGCTATTATCACCGCCACGAAAGGCCTCATTATGGCCGGGTGGAGGAGGGCGTCAAGCATGGTGGTCAACCCCAGAGATTATCACCCTCTCGTCAGCTTTGATCACAGACACTCTCCTCATGAATGTCTTCGTCAACAGGTACTCGTTTAAGACCTCCTCGGCACGCCCGAAGGCGACTACCGTTCTGTTCAACAACATGACGTAATCTGAGACTTCGAGCAACGGATTCAGGTCGTGAGTCACCATGATGACCGTGACTCCCTTGTACGCCTCCTCTCTCAAAACCTTTAATATGACGTCTTGCGTCGCGGCGTCTACGCCGGATAGCGGCTCATCGAGCAACAAAAGCTCTGGTTGCACGGCGAGCGCTCTCGCAATCAACACTCGTTGTTGCTGTCCTCCTGATAGATGCGAAAAAGGCTCGTCCCAGAACTCCTCCATTTCAACGACCTCCAAGGCCGTCCTCGCCGCCTCGTAGTCCTCTCTCGTCAACCTCTTACCCCATCCCCTCTTCGCTATCCTGCCCATTAACACGACGTCCTTGACCAAGACGGGCTTTGTCGGATCTATCCTCTCTCTTTGGGGCACATAGCCGGTCCTCCTCCTCACCTCGTACTCTCTGCCCGGCACTCTATAGCCCAAGACCTCTATCGTCCCCGAGAGCGGCTTCACCATGCCCAAGAGGGCCTTGAGCAACGTCGTCTTGCCCGAACCATTCGGACCTATGACCGACAGAAAAGCGGGCTCCCTAAGCTCAAAGCTCACGTCCTCTAAGGCCAGCTTGTCCTCATAAGCCACCGAGAGGCCCTTCACGCATATGACGGACCTCATCTCGACCTCCTCAGCTTCACTATTGCTAGGCCCTCCAAAGCAGCCACTACGGCTAATACTATCGTGGAGAGCGCGAATAAGTCGATACCTGATGTCTCCACGTGCGACGGTGAGCGCTCCGCTAAGCGTCCTGCCACGATGACGGCATTACGCTTTATGAAGTCGAAGTAGCTTTCCTCACTCGACATCGGGATGCCGTATAGGTACGCTAGAGGGGTTCCTGTTCCTTCTGATATCTGCCTCCCGATGCGACCTTCATCTCCCTCGCTTTGGGTCGCCGAGACTATTATGAGGTCGCAATCCCTCGCCTTTTCCATCGCCATGCTTATGTCTTGAGGGCCTGGCAACGCCTCCCCCCTAACGACCACGTAGACGATGTCCAATCCCATCCACTTAACGAGGGGTTCGAAGTGGTCTGCAACCAATAAAACGCGCTTGCCCTTCAAGTTTACAGAGCTCCTTAAATCAGAGAGCCACTGCTCGAGGGCTTCGAGCTTACGCTTAAACTCTTGAGCGCGATCTAGGTAGTACCATGAGTTAGAGCTATCGATCTCAGACATCGCCTCCGCTATTTTGCGGGCCACTATTCCTGCGTTAGGGGGGTAAAGCCATAAGTAGTGGGGATTATTGTTCTCGATATTCATGTCGCTTTCTCCGATCCAGTCGTCCCAAGAGATCCCGTGCTGACTTCGTGGTAGCTGACCCAAGAACTCTTCCCGCCCAATGCAGATGAATAAATCGCAGGACTCTATGAGCAACACGTCTTGGGGGCTAGGAGAGTAATGATGTGGATCGACTCCTGCCGCCACTAGAACGCGCACATCTGCCCTATCCCCTATGACCTCCTTTGCTATGAGGTAGAGAGGGCTTATTGATACAACTACCATCGGCTTGTCGGACTTATGCTCTGCGCATACCGCTGGGGCCCCAAGCGCAATGAGAAACGCAACAAGTAGGGTTACAATGAGCGAGAGCTTAGCCCCTTTCATATCAATTAAAATACAGGGCTTCGTCTAATATATTAATTTTCCCCTTGGTATGTTATTAAAAATACTTAAAAGAGTTCTATCAAAAATTATTATATGGTGTCGACTCCTTGACCATAATAACGTTCTCGATATCGGAGGGCCTCGAGAGGGATCTGAACGAAGCTGTGAAGAAATTGGGCTTCATGAGCAGGTCCGAGGCCATAAGGCACGCCTTGAGGCTCCTCTCCTCTGAGCTACACAGCCTAGACGCCATCAAGGGCAGGGTACTCGCTGTGGTGGCCGCGGTCTACGGCAAGGAGTCCGAGAAGGCAAAGGTCTATAAGATCCAGCACGAGTACGGCGACGTCATAAACGCGTACTTCCACTCCCACATCGAGGGTAACAGGTGTTTGGAGGTCATGGTGATCCACGGAGAGGCCGAGAGGGTGCGCAAGTTCATAGGCGGGCTCAGGGCCTCTCGCGACCTCGAGCAGATGAGAGTGGTGGTGTTAGAGCACGCGGAGGGCTGAGCTCCTTTTAGAGGATCGTCTAGCGCTACGATACCACGCAAGCTATTTAGTGTGGGCTCTCACACCTAGCGTAGAGGAAAAGTGGAGATGTACGATTACAGCAGGATACTAGAGCTCGAGAGGGAGCTGATGCGCAAGGAGAGGCAGATAGAGTACTTGCAGCTGGAGCTTAAGAGATACCAAGCGGCCATCGAGGAGCTCAGGCAAGGCACGAGGCCTGTGGGGCTGGTCCAAGACGTGATGGGCTCGAACGCCTACGTGAGGCTCGAGGCCGGCCAGCTCTACGAGGTCACGATC
>CAZLVJ010000083.1:0-3776 GCA_964562935.1 uncultured Nitrososphaerota archaeon | reverse complement strand
GTCAGGTCAAAGGCGGCAGGTTCAGGACCTGCTGGCGTAGGCCTGCGTGGGTTCGAATCCCACCCCCCGCACCACTTCACGAGCCTGAGATTTTCGCGGGCGACCCCTCATCATCGCTTTCGGTTGTGGACTCCTCTCGTGATAATAATAACACGAAAATAGGTCAACGCAAAGGCGTTGCGCATGGCTGGCCGTCTTCTACTACTGCACAAACACTATGGAGGCGTCTTTTATGTTGCTGTACATTGCCGCGTTTATTAGCAATGGCGTTAGCGCTTCTATCATCAAAGCCGCCCTCAGTGGACCAACGTAGACTGGTCGTAAGTTGTCTATGTCTCGAGTGAGCCTCATGACCATTTCTACTGCCTCTTTGTCGTCACCGGCTATGGGGACGTCGTAGTTCAAGACGAGAGATAAGTTGGCGAACCTCTTAGCCGGCACTGTGTGATATGCGGCCACGACTGGTACGTCCTTCAGCTCTTTAGCTAGGGCCTCTGCATAAGACATTACCCTGCCGCCCTCCGTTATCGGCGAGTACACGACCCCCCTATCGACCTTAACCATCGGCACTACGGGTGATACCACTATCTGGCTCGGCCTAAGTCTGTCTTTTATGTTGATTATGGTCGAGGCTGCGTGCTCGTGGGGGATCGTCAGGACTATGACGTCGGCTTGAGTCACGGCCTCAAGGTTTGTCGTCCCCCTTATCGTCCCCCTCATTGAGTCTCCATAGAACGCCTTAGCCTTGGCCAAGTATTCCTCGGCCGCTTTCATGCCCTTCTGCGCCTCTCTCGAGCCTACTATGACGTCGTGTTTCTTAGCCCATCTCAGGGCAAGCCCTTCGCCCATGCTCCCCGTCCCGCCGAGTAAAGCGATCCTCATCATCACCACCAGCTCGCGATCCAGTAGAAGGCCTATGTGAGAAGGTGCAACGCATAGGAAAAATAGCTTAGCGCCCCTTGACGTGATGGTCGCAGTCTGTGAACGGCTCCTGTTGAGCTTCTGCGCTTAGGCTCTCTTGGTGGAGCGCCTCAACCGCTCATGGGCTCTCAGGACACCTTAAACCGATAACTCAGAGGTAAGGACATGTAGCGACAGTTCATCTAGATGGTCGATCATTTTGATAGGCCGATCATGTTTCGTGGGGCACGCGCAGGTTTAAGAACGACTCAAGACAACAATAATTCCTATAAGCGTCACGTCGTCGAAAGGGTTGTAAACCAAACATGGTAGGTGCGTGACCTTATGAGTCTCAGGAGCTTGAAGAGGGAAATGTTGATAGTGTTCCTCCTTCTATCCTTTGTCTCGCTTTTCGCGGACGTGACCTACGAAGGGGCTAGGTCCGTTTTCGGGTCCTATGCCGAGGTATTGGGGGCTACGGCCCTCTGCGCGAGCTTAGCGAACATCGGCGAGTTCCTTGGCTACGCCACTAGACTGGCGAGCGGAGTTGCCGTCGCCCGCTCTAGATCAAGCACGGGCTACTGGCTCATGGTATTCCTAGGATATGCGTTGAACCTGCTAGCTGTACCACTGTTGGCCCTCGCTGGCTACTGGCAGCTAGCCGTCACCCTCATATTCTTTGAGAGGATAGGGAAGGGATTGAGGACACCGGCAAGAGACACCATATTGGCTGAGGTGACGGAAGAAGTCGGCAGGGGTAAGGCCTTCGGCCTTCACGAAACCTTGGACCAAGCAGGGGCAGTTCTAGGCCCTCTAGCAGTCTCAGTGTCACTGCACTTGAGCGGAAACTCGTATACCATCACGTTCTTGCTTTTAGCACTTCCAGCAGCAACCTCCATGATCCTGCTGTACGTGGCATACAGAAAGTACCCAAGATTGAAGGCCGTAGAGCGCCCTCTTCTGCGGGGCAAGAGCGCCCTTCCCGAGATTTTCTGGTTTTACGTCCTTGCTTCATCGATAATGGCCCTCGGCTTTATTCACTGGGTTAACGTCTCATACTACCTCAAGGCCGAGGACCTCCTCGCGGATCCCTTGATCGCGGTGATGTACCTAGTGGCCATGTTGGTAGACGGAGTAATGGCGCTTCCCATCGGGTTGCTCTACGACAAGGTCGGTCCCCTCTCCCTCCTCATAGCCCCAATATCCTCGATCCTAATAGTCCCTCTGCTATTGACTAAGGCCTTCGCTCTTGTAGTGGTGTCCAGTGCCTTGTGGGGCGTGGTCATGGGAGTTTATGAGGGCATAGCAAGGGCCTTTGTGGCTGACATAACGCCTCCCGAGGGTCGAGCCTTCGGCTACGGGATTTTTGGGGCATTTTTCGGCTTTTCTTGGATGCTTGGCTCGATAACCTACGGCTATTTACACCAGAGTCGTCCAGATTGCATGGCATGGTTCTCGATAGCTTGCAACGTCTCGGCCCTTACGTGCTTGACGGTCATAAGCCTTAAAGCAGGTCGCGGGCGAGGCTGGCATAGATGATCGTACCTCGCGATGTCGAACAAATTGACATCGCACCGTCGATAGCGTCGTTGCTTGGCTTTTCTCTTCCATGCGATGGAGTGATCATAGACGAGATCGTCGAATATGCCAATGGTTGTAATAGGGCGGTTCTAGCCATAGTCGATAGCCTAGGCTTCGAGGAGTATGTCCGGAACAGAGGCAAATTCCTCTTCGCATCCTCCATGGAGTCTCGAGGCCTTCTGTTCAAATGCCTAACTTACAGCAAATACACGACACCGTCCATCGCGTCCATATTGTGCGGCCTCAGGCCTGAGAGGCACAACATTAGGAGGACCGAGGATGCATATGTCAAGAGAATAAGGTGTCTTCCAGAGGCGGCGTACGAGAGGGGACTCAAGGTCGTAGTGGTCATGGAGGAATACGGCGCGCTATCTTTTCGCGGTCTCGTCTCGTCGATTAGGCCGATAAGAGACAGACCCGACGTACTGGAGTTCGACGAAGAGACGCGTCGCCAAGCCGTGAACGCAATAAAGGAGCTCGACCCTAACTTGTTGGTCGTGCACTTTAGGTCCTTAGACCTCTTAGGCTTTGTATCGACGTCGATTGAACAAGTGGATCGCTCGCTAAGGTCCATTGCAGAGAACTTGGTCGACGAGACGGTCTTCTTTGTCGTGGGCGACCATCCTCCACACCATAGGGAGGACGAAGAGCACGTGGCCTTAATAGTGTCTAGACTTGGGCTAAGGCTCAACGGTGGATGACGACTAAGGCCCAAACACGTCTAAAGCCTACATCGTTGCAACTGCTTCCTCGCAAACCTCTAGCTCCTCGCCTAGGAACTCTCTAAGCCACTGCAACGCTACTTGAGGACTTGGGGCGTGCTTCGGTGGATGCTTGAAGTAATAGGCGCAGGCCTCTGGCACAGGGCCGCAGAGCCCTCTGTCCATAGCTATTTTCGCGAGCCTTATGGCATCTATCATTGCCCCGGCGAACATGGACTTGTCGTCGACCTTCAACTTCACGTCCAGCTCGACTGTGAAGTCCGCGAAGCTCAGCCCCTTGATGTATATGTAGCACACCTTGGTGTTCCCGAGGAAGGGGACGAAGTCACTGGGCCCAATTCTCACCCTGCCCTCCTCCTCTAGGTCGTAGCCCTCTGGTATTATGCTAGTCACGGCCCTCGTCTTGCTTAACCTCTTGCTCTTGAGCCTATCCTCGACGGTCATGTTTAAGAAGTCTGTGTTGCCGCCTATGTTAAGTTGGTATGTCTCGAGGACCTTCACGCCTCTGTCTCTAAGTAACGACACGAGAGCCGTGTGAAGTATAGTCGCCCCGAGCTGTCCCTTGATGTCGTC
>CAZLVJ010000082.1:479-3836 GCA_964562935.1 uncultured Nitrososphaerota archaeon | reverse complement strand
GGTACGAGGTCCAGCGCAGGGTCTACGGCAGGGAGGTCCACAAGGTCCCGGTCACAGTCCAAGACCTGTTCCAGCTGGTCAGGGAGAGGTCTGGTGAGGTCATAATAGTGTTCGAGCCCGAAGGGGACTACGTGGGCTCGATAAGCGACAGGCTCAAGTCGCTCCTGCTGAGCGGCAAGAGGATCAACGTCTTGGTGGGCTCGAGGGAGGGCATACCGAAAGGCGTCTTCAGGTACGCCTCGGCGGTCGTCGACTTATGCCCCGGCGTCACGATAGCGACAGACTTCGCCGCCTCGAGCGCCATCATAGCCCTGGCCTCGCTACTCCAACAGGAGGTAGAGGGCTTGGAAGGTCAGAGCGCGTATTAAGCGGTCAAGAGCTTGCGCAAAGCCCCGAGCTCTTGGGCTGGCACTTGCAAGTGGAGCCCCGCGACCTTCAAGGGGTCTAAGCCCAAGGCTATGGCGGCGAACTGGGAGACGTGGAGCGTGGGCACGATCCTCTCGATCTCCTTAAGCTTCTTGAGCCTCTGCTGGACCCTGTTGAACGTCCTCAAGCAGTAGGGGCACATGGTCAGGATCACGTCGGCCCCGCTCTCAGCGATGCTCTCCAGCTTTCTCTTAGGTATTGAGGAGGTGACGCCTCTAAGCCACTTGACGATCGTCCCCCCGCAACAGGTCCGCCTCTCCTCGTAGTCGACCACATTCACGTTGAAGGCGAGGGCTATATCCTCTAAGATGTCCTCCCCCTCCTCCCCCCTGACTATGCTACCATGAGGGTAGAACAGGTAGTGGCAACCCACGTGGATCGCGACCTTCAGCTTATCTAGCTTGACCTTCGCCTTCTCGGCGAGTTCGCGCCTGTTGCTCCACACCAGCTCGGCTATGTGAGAGCACTTGGCCTTGACCTCCATGTCCTTCTTAAGCTCGTTGACCTCGAGTGCTCTGCGGAAGGCTAGGTAACAGCCATTGCACACCACCACGACCTCGTCTGGGTTGCCCATGAGCTTAGTCACGTTGAAGTAGGCGAGCGCGCTCGTGTGCTCCTCCCCTATGATCCCTAGCCTCTCGAGCGGGCGCGAGCAGCAGAGCATGTTTGCCGGGAGCTTGACGTTAATGTTCAGGAGCCTCAACAATTCGATCGACGACTTTAGGATCCCGGGGTACTTGTTGAGGGAGACGCAGCCCGGGTATAGGACGACTTCTCTCCTCTCCTCACTCCCTCTCAATTCCCATAACCTCCCTCAGCCTGGCCTCTAAGTTCATCTTCTTCAAGAAGTCGTGGAGCTCCGACTTCAAGGCCTCGGTGAGCATGGGGACGTTGAGCCCGCTCTCCGACTTGAAGTCCTCGACCTTACTACTTGTGACGAAGGCTATCACACCGCCGTTGAGCAGCGCCCTGACGAAGCTCGAGTAGAACTCCAAGACCCTGTCCTCACCACGCCTCTCTAGGACCTTTCTCCTAGCATCGAGCACCAAGTCTGAGATCTTGACGGAGTTGGGGCACCTGGCTTCGCAAATGTGGCAGTTCAGGCAGAGCCATATGTCCTCGCTCTCCGCTATCAGCCCCTTCTTGGCGGCGTAGATCAGCAATCGAGGGTTAAACCTCTTAGTGGCCCTCGAAACGACGCAAGCTGAAGTGCAAGCGCCGCACTGAATGCACTTGTTAAGCTCTGAGGAAAGCTTATTTATGACCACCACCTCCTATAGGCTTGCCATGAAGCTCGAGCTGAGCCTGATCATCGAGGGCTTCCACGACTTCGAGAAAGCCAGGCGCTTAGGGTCTCTAAGTGAGGAGTACTTCAAGGAGTCGGCGACCATATACTTGAGCCAAGAGGACGCATCTTTTATCGGGGTCAAGGAGGGCGACGTCGTGGAAGTATCCTCTCCGAAGGGCTCGGTGAGGGTTCGGGCGAGGGTAAGGAGCGACGTCAAGAGGGGCTTGGCCTTCATGCCACCCGCGCCACATACGATGGCGCTCTTCGGGCCGAGCGAGTACCCGTCGGTGATCAAGGTCGTAGTCTCTAAGTCGAGCGGAGAGCCCACCAGTCTAGCCACTCTCTTCGCCCCTTAACCTAGAGAGCAACTTATTGACTTCACAGCGCTCGAAGAGGACCCTCCCCGGCACGCTGGACAGCAACTCCATGACCCTATCAATGCCCTTGACGGCTTCGCCAAAGCCCCTTGGAGTAGGGGGGACTGGCAAGGGTTGCGGGGGGACTATTGGCGCCTCTTCCACCTTGATGACCCTGTGGTAGATGCTTGGCCTAGGGGGCTTGTAGCTCTGCAGGACCCTCTTGAAGTGCTCGTAGCTCATCTCGAACCAAGGGGAGCTCGAGCCCTCGACCCTCATGTCCCTCCTAACGACCTTAATCGCCTCTACGGGGCACGACTTCTCGCAGGCGCCGCAGAATATGCAGTAGTCCTTCACGAAGGCCATTTTCTCCTTCGACGGGGGCCTGGCAACGTAAACCACTTTCACCGGGCATATGTTGATGCAGTTCTTGCACCCAGAGGGATCGCACTCATTCGGCTCCACCATGTGGACGTCTCCCTCAAACGGCTTCTCCACTTCGATTGCTTGCACCGGGCAGACCTTGCTGCAGAGCCTGCACCAGACGCAATCTTCACTAATCTCTATTGAGCCCTCTACCTTAGGCTCCTCCACCTCCCTGGGCGCAGACTCTAGGCATTCTACCTTTATCGCCTTCACAGGGCATATCTTCTCGCAGAGGCCGCAGTAGTCGCACTTCTCCTCGTCGACCGTTATCGAAAGCCCCGGCTTGAAGTCGGGAGGACGGGGCTCGATCCACTCTACCTTTATTGCGTCGCATAGTAGCTCGCACAAGCCGCAGAAGCAACACTTGTCGACGTCGATGCTTATCCTCCCCCTGCCCCAAGCTTCGCCCTCTCGGAGGTACTTGACTAGATGCTCCTTCTTCTTGACTGAGACCTCGGCCCTCACGGCCCTCTTGGGGCAGACCTTTTCGCATAGCAGACATGGAATGCACTTGTCCCGCCGCACCTCTATGTGCCCCTTGACTCTCGGGTGTTCAAAGTCCGACGGCGCTTCGACCCTCAGGGCCCCCGAAGGGCATATCAAGGAGCAGAGCGGGCAGGCGACGCACTTGGTTTCGTCGATTATTATGTAGGGGGCCTCAACCCTCCCCGACGCTATCTCCTTCACCGGGCCCATGGATATCGCGCCCACCGGGCACACGGCCTCACACAAGCCGCAGCCGAAGCACTTGCGGACTTCGTAGACGAGCCTCTTCTCCAAGACTGGGGCCTTCCACTTGTAATTCAGAGCCTCCTCTCCTACCTCGACCTCCATCATCGGCTTGGACGGTTGCAAAGCCTA
>CAZLVJ010000082.1:0-469 GCA_964562935.1 uncultured Nitrososphaerota archaeon | reverse complement strand
TCTTCAAGAGCTCCTTGAGGACCTTGACCCTCTCGTTGGCCCTGACCCTCCCTATCCTGTAGTGGCAGTCCTGTTCGTAGCAACCCAGTATCATCACTCCATCAGCCCCCAGCTTAAAGGCCTCCAAGACGTGATTCGGGGGGACCCTTGCACTACAGGGAACCCTGATGACCCTGACGTTGGTGGGGTACAGCATCTTGTTGAGGCCAGCATTGTCGGCAGCAGCGTAGCCGCACCACATGCACATGAACGCGACTATGAGGGGGTACTCACTCTTCTTGGAAAGCAAAGCCCTTAACATGGCTGATATCTGTTCATTATTTAAGTAGCCTGAGGGGGCGAGTGCCTCTGTTGGGCACGCGGCCGCACAAGCTCCGCAACCCCTACACGCCACTTCATCGACCTCCACGACCCCCCTACTAGCCTTCAGAGCGCCAAAGGGGCATGCGTTTACGCAATTTAGGCAGAG
>CAZLVJ010000081.1:0-3932 GCA_964562935.1 uncultured Nitrososphaerota archaeon | reverse complement strand
CGAGCGCGTAGAGCCCAAGGACGTTTAGGTCAGCGGATGGCATCGCAAGCTGTGGAAGGATGTGAGGTCCTTGGGGCTAGGCCGAGAGGATGCGAGGAGCTAATGGAGTGACGTTGTCAGCGCTATCGTTTTAGCCCTCCTAGCAATGCTATTGCCTAATGCCACGTAAAGCAATATCCATGCTAGGAAGCTAGCTATCGGGACGAGCATGCCAATTGCGAACAGCCCTCCAACTATTAAGTAAAGCCCGCTCTTCTCCACATTGTATAGCTTGAGCCCTAGTATTATGAGGCCTATCTCTCCAATCGTCATAAATATAATGGCAACGATCATTATTAAGAGGCCCACAAAGACGAACGACAGCACTGCCCCAGTTACCATTAATATAGTCCCCCAGAAGAGCCCTACGTACACCAACGTGCTAGCGGTTTTGAACTCAGGGTTCAATTCTGCCAACTTGCGTAAGCTGGGCACGAATTTGCCAGATAAACCCATTGCCCCAATTATTCCTCCAACAATTATTAAGCTCATTAAGACGGTCCAAGGGATTGGTACTGCTAATTCGAGAAGCTTAACAAAAGACGGCACCTCATAACCTGCCGCGTACGATATTTTCTTAGTAATGCATGTAATACGTCACGAGGATTTTAAGGAAGATAATTATGGCGCTTATGCTCATGAGCAGAAAGGTTATGATGGGGTAAAGCGCGCCTCCTCTCATGCTTTTATAAGCGTCGACGTAACCAGCGTCGTTCACGGCCCGACCCTCAGAATGGCCCTCTCTAGAATAATTACTAAGACTGTTTTTCAATTCTCTCCTCGCGAGTTTCGGGTTGCCAAGACTTCTCAGCCGTGTAGCTTCCTCAGCTCGTCCTTCAGCTCTTCTCTATCGAAGGCCTCGCCCGGGAAGAGCAACTTCAGTAGCCTGCTCGTCACCCCTTCACGCCCTTCTCGTCCCTTATCTTAAAGTTCTCGGAGAGCTCGACGTGCTGAAAGGCCAAGCCAGCAAGGCCCCCTTCCTCATGAAGCGAAGGACTTCAGCGAAGTAGTCGGAGGCCATCCCATGCCCTTCAAAGGTGGTACTTGAATTGAGACACCTTCGGGCCCTCGGGGTTGCTCCGGCCCAGCACTAGTACGTGAACTCTATCTATGAATGCGGTGTCTCGGGGCTTCGAGTTGGTCATGAGCAACAGCTTATGAAGAGGCGAACGTCGAAGTTGCTACGTCCCCTTCATTAGCTCGGCGCTAGCTTAAAATAGAGACCTCTCAATTGTCTTTGCGGTGATCGCCTTCGTCGAGCGCTTAGCGCAATTGAAGAAGCGTTTCCTCGAGCTGTTGGAGAAGGACAAGGAGTTCCGACTCGCTGTAGCAGGGTACTTGGGATTGTCAGAGGTGTTGACGAGGCTCGAGTCCGTTGAGAAGAGCATTGAGAGGTTGTGGGAGAGCGCGAACAAGCTCTGGGAGGGACAAAACAGGCTGTGGGAGGAGGTCAGGGCCATGAGGGGGGAGATGAGGGACATGAACTTGAGGCTCGAGAGGGTCGAGAGAACGCTGGAGAAGCTGACGCTCGAGATCGAGGAAGAGGCCAGGGTCGTGATCAAGCACAGACTGAGGGAGATGGGCTATGAAGTAGAGGTGACATCGCTGATCCTGCCGGAGGTCGAGGTCAACGTGTACGGCGTGAGCGACGACCTCTGCGTCGTCGGGGAAGCGAGGGTCAGAGCGTCGTCCGGCGTGGTGGACGAGATAGACAAAAAGGTTCAAGTGTTGAAGAGGCTGTACCCCGACAAGCTGAGGCCCAAGGTCTTGAGGGTCGTCTACGCGACCCTCGCGCTGCCAGACCTCGTGGCGAGGGCCGAGAGGGAGAGCGTCTGGGTTCTGAGGGCCGTGGGGGACGTGGTGAGGCCGAAGCTCTAAAAGCGCTGTTGTCGAGGGCGCCATTGAGAAGACCTCTCAACCTTGGACCTCGGAGATAACCCTTGAGCTCATGCCAATCGCCGTAATCGATGCTCAGTAGGCACTTTTATTTAAACGCACAGGATACGCGAGGTTTTGAGAAGGCTTCAAAATTGGTTAGGACTGTTAGGATGTAAGGAGAATTGAGAGGAGGTAAAGAGAGAGCTTAAGCATTTGAGGCGTCGCGCTATGAGCATGCCCGTTGGCATCGGTCGCGTCAAGCTATCAGACGGAACCATCATCAAGCTCAAGACCCTCATAGTCGATGTGAAGGAAGCGGGCTTTTCTCCTTTCGGCGGTGTTAACTTCGACGTGAAGGTTATCGGCGGTGTGGCTACGGAGAGCGTACCTGATGACGTTAAAGAGTTGGTTAAAGACAAGCCTCTCGCCTCTCCAGAGCCTCCAAAAGGGCTGGGAGATCTTGGACATAATAGAACAACAACCTGCAGAGGTCGTGGAGAACACGTCCACCTCACTAGGCACTTTCTCTATCAAGGTGGTGTCAGAAGTCGTAATGGCTTCGTGCAACATAATGTATAGAACACCGACTAATGAGCCCCTATACTGGGTTTCGTGGGTCAATAAGGTATCTTGGAAGCCCTTGGAAAAGCTTGAGGTGGTTTCTCAATGACATCACCAGCCCTTTTAACTCTTCGGACGTCCTCACGTAGACTCGAGAGGCACTACAGCTATTACGACGTACCCTAAGGATTATGAATGACCGTTAACAAATACGGCAATTACAATATGCGGGTATCGGTGTTTTACACTGTGGCATCGCCCTCCTTAGCCAAAGAGGATTTCGCCAAGTTACATGAGAGGATAACAGCATACGTGACCCTCATAGGAGTCGTAGCTAGAGACAGGAGTGAGGTCAAGGCATTGATTAGGGTCAAGGACAACGAGGTCATTAACGAGGACATAACTGAGGCCGAGGCCGTGGACCCCAATCTCAAGAAAAGGGTCGAGGAGTGGGCGAGAGCCTCGCTGGGCTTGGAAATCGAGCTTCCAGAGGACGCCGCGAGGTCATGGGACTGGATGGAGAATATGTCAAGAGGGAGCTCGGGCTACCACCCTGACGGAATCGTTGACGTAAGCATAATAGTTGTCTCACTATTTAGAAACCCTTTGGAGGAAGAGGCTGTTAAATTCCTACCAGGCGTTCTTATACGAAAGAGGCGAGCCGCCATACCTGTCACGGCGGTCCTAGGCGCGTTCCATATCGCCACAAGGTACTTGAAGCTTCCTATAGTGGGCGCGAAGGAGAAACTCGTGAAAATGTTGAAGACTGAGACGCCAGCCTTCCATCCCTATGTGTCACTAAGAGACGCCATTAATGCTATCGAGTACGCGGTATTGTACAAAGTACACTCATGGGGCGGATACATAATTGAGCTGGCGAAGAGCATTGGGAATAGCATTGTGTACACGTTGGATAGAGAGCTTGAAAAGATCAAGGATATAGTGGTCGTAAACCCCTTCCCTAAAGACCTCGTTAAGAGGTGCCACGAGCACATCGAGAGAAGGCTGAAGACGATGAGGGGCGTGGGCGAGGCTCCGAGAGTTGGGTTGAGGGGTTGAAGGGGGTCGCTGGTGCTCGCCTTCGAGCGAAGCGCATCGCATATATGCCGCCCCCGACAGGTTTAGCGCGTGGCAGTTCGATGGAGCTCGCAGACCTGAAGGCGAAGGCCCTGGAGCTGCTGAGAGAGGACGCCGAGTTCCGGTACGCCGTAGCTGGCATGCTCGGCTTGGACGAGATACTCCGCAGGCTTGAGAAGCACGACGAGAAGTTCGAGGAGGTATTGGCCGAGATAAGGGCCTTGAGGGAGGACCAGCGTAGGCTGTGGGAGAATCAGAATAGGCTGTGGGAGGAGGTCAGGGCGTTAAGAGGAGGCCAAGACAAGTTCTGGGAGAGCGCTAACAAGCTGTGGGAGGAGGTGAAGGGCCTCAGGGAAGGGCAGAATAGGCTGTGGGAG
>CAZLVJ010000080.1:1764-3979 GCA_964562935.1 uncultured Nitrososphaerota archaeon | reverse complement strand
CTCCGGCTCCCTACCCCCGCCGGCCCTCAAGCCCAGCGGCACAGGCCGGCGCGTTAGCCAGTCTACGCCACCTCGGCCCCGTACCCAACTACCGCATCGAGAGACTTCGCACTTAAACGTTTCTTCCATCGACGTCGTATAGGCCGAGCTTGAACTCCAAGGCCCTCAAGACTACTGACGTCGCGACGAAGCTCTCCAAAACCTCGTCGTATATGGACACGACTTCGTCGGCCAAGTTGAGCACCTCATCGCTGAAGCCCCCATGGGGGAACGCGCCTATCATGATCATGACCCTCTCGCCTTCTTGGAGGACCTTGCCGGCAAGGTCTAGAGGGCTCATCCTAATCCCTCCCTCCGATAGTAGGATCTTCCTCGAGGGTTTGAAGTCCTCTACTGCTTTGTCAAGCCCCTTTCCTATGACCTCAAGAAGTGCCTCGCCCTCTCTTGGAACTCGGCCGAAGGCCAGTAGTTGTTCCATTAAGCCGACGAACCTGTTGTAGTTTTTCGGCAACCTGACGTCGCTCCTCACTTTGATCACCTGTCCGCCCAGGGTGTGGACGTAGAGTTGCACGTAGCCCTTGCTACAGAGAGGGGACTCAAGAACCTCGAGCATGCAAAAGTGGACTATGTCAGGCCTGCCCCTCTTCTCTTGGCCTGGCAGCTTCTTCATCGCGTGATAGTGGAGAGACTTGTCGAGCAACATTGCGAGAGGCCCCTTTCCCCTTCTCTTCGCGGTCTTCTCGACGGCGGGGTGCTTGGCTATCTCCGGCGGCACGAGCTCGAGCGATGCGTCTACCAAGGCTATGGCAATGCGAGGCTCGAGGCCCAAGACGATCACCCGAGGCTCTTAAAGGGAATGGGTTGGGAGCTCTCTTAATATTCCTCCTCTACACCTAATTCGCAGACTCCAATGCCCTGCAAGAGGCAGAAGGCAGAGATCAAGGCCATCGCGATCGAGAGGATAAGGAGGCTCTTCGAGATGGCCGATTACATGTTCCACATCGACCCAGAGTTGTCGAACAGGTACGTGGAGCTGGCTAGGAGGATAGCCATGAGGTGCAGAGTGAGGATACCAAGAGATTTGAGGAGGAGGTTCTGCCACAACTGCTACAAGTTCCTTGTGCCTGGCGTCAACTGCAGGGTCAGGATAGCGAAGAGGAGGGAGCCCCACGTGGCCATAACGTGCCTCGAGTGCGGCAACGTCATGAGGTTGAACCTGAGGGGGTTAAAGCGTGAGGGGCGGCATTAAGAGAAGGCTCAAGGAGAAGATGCTGGAAAGGGCCGACGTCAATGTGGGCAAGCAAGGCCTAACGGAGTCGATCCTGAAGGAGATAGACAGGCGACTGAGTAGCGAGGAGATCGTGAAGGTGAGGATTCTAAAGTCCGCCCTAGCGGCCGAAGGGATGGACGACAGGAAAAAGTTCGCAGAAGTCTTGGCGCAAAAGCTGGGCGCGGACGCCATCGAGGTGAGGGGCTACACCGTCGTGCTCTACAGGAAGCGGAAGAAGAGAACAGTTTAATAAGAGACCCTGCACTTCCTCTATGCTCAAAAGAAGAGCAGAGTGAAAAGAGCATGTCAGAGGTCTTAAAGGTCCCCCCGGCGCTGTTCATAGAGGAGCTGGCAACCTATCTCAAGGAAAATCTATCGGACATCATAAAGCCCCCTCCGTGGGCGATGATAGTCAAGACGGGGCCGGGAAAGGAGAGGCCGCCCGCTAGGAAGGACTGGTGGTACGTCAGGGCGGCAGCCATCCTCAGGAAGATCTACCTGTACGGTCCCGTGGGCGTTGGTAGCTTGAGGACTGCGTTCGGGTGTAGGCAGAGGCCGGGCGTCAGGGGCCGAGAGCACTTCAGGAAAGCCGGAGGGGCCGTAATAAGGAAGATAGTCCAGCAACTCGAGCGAGCTGGGCTCGTGGAGAGGGCCGGTAATAAGGGCCGCGTACTGACCCCTCAGGGCAGGTCTCTCCTAGATAGGCTGGCCCACAAGCTCTTCAGAGAGCTCCAGAAAAATATGCCAGAGCTCGCAAAGTATGCTTAGGTGGTCCCAGTGGCCGAGATGGCCGAGGCGCCCGACAAGGAGCTCGAGGAGATCAGGCAGAGGAAGCTCGCCGAGTTGCAAAGGAAAATAGCGATGGCCGAGGAGCAGGAGAGGCTCAGGAGGGAGTATGAAGCGAAGAAGCAAGCGCTTTTGAGGGCCATCTTGACGCCCGAGGCC
>CAZLVJ010000080.1:0-1714 GCA_964562935.1 uncultured Nitrososphaerota archaeon | reverse complement strand
GATCCCGATAACCGATGAGCAGTTGAAGAGGATACTCGAGTCTCTCCAACCCCCCCGCAGGGAGATTAGGATAAGGAGGGTCTGACGTGGCTAGGAATAAGCACACCGCGAGGAAGAGGCGGCTGGCGAAGGCCTGCAAGCAGAACAACGCCGTGCCTGTTTGGGTCGTAGCCAAGACCAATAGGAAGTTCAGGTCGCACCCGAAGCTCAGGCACTGGAGGAGGGTCAAGCTGAAGGTGTAGGAGGAACTAGGCCTTGTCCGAGAGGGAGCCCGAAGTTGAACTCGAGAGGCAGTACACAATACCGTTGCGCGTGGTATTGGGAGTGCCTCGGTGGAGGAGGGCCGCGCGGGCCATAAGGTTCGTCAGGGCCTTCATAGCTAGGCACATGAAGGCAGAGGAGGTAAAGATAGACCCGAAGGTCTCTGAGCACATATGGAGCAGGGGGGCGAAGAAGCCCCCGAGAAAGGTCAAGGTCAGGGCGGTGAAGTACAGAGACGGCCTAGTGAGAGTAGAGCTTGCGTGAGGGAGCTCGAGATTGCCCATAGAGCTCGCGACCATATACGGGAGCTATTACGTAGGGGCCTTCTCTCTAGCGACCGACAAGTACGCTCTAATCCCTAGAGACGCAGACAAGAAGTTCCAGAGGGTCGTGGAGGAGAACCTCGGGGTACCAGTCTACAGGGTGAGCATCGGCGCCTCTCCATTGATAGGAATACTCGCTGTGGGGAACTCTCGCGGCCTGTTGCTCCCCTTCATAACCCTCCCTGAAGAGCTCGAGCTCCTGAAGAAGGAGCTGGGCGTCGAGGTCGCTGTCATGCAATCGGCTAAGACCGCGCTCGGAAACATGATCTTGGCGAACGATAGGGCGGCGATAGTCCACGAGGACTTCACTAAGAACGAGGTCAAGGTCATAGAGGACGTCCTGGACGTCGAGGTGGTAAAGGGTAGCTTGGGAGGAATAAAGCTCGTGGGCTCCGTAGCGGTCACTAACAACAAAGGAGCTCTCCTGCACCCCACGACCTCTGAGGAGGAGGCGAAGCGAGTTTCGGAGGTCTTAAAGGTCAGGGCCGACGTCGGGACGGTCATGATGGGCTCGCACTTGCTGAGAGTAGCGATGGTTTTAAATTCAAAAGGCGCTATTGTTGCACCCACCACTACGGGCCCGGAGCTCGCTAGGATAGAGCAAGTGTTGCTCCTCTAGGCGATGTATATGAGCGTCAAGACCTATGAGATAAGCGGTAAGATGAAGATAAAGAACAGGTGGAACAAGTTCTCGATGACCGTGAGGGCGCTGAAGCCCGAGCACGCAGTCGAAAAGGTGTTCTCGCTCTTGGGCAGTAGGCATAAGCTTAAGAGGTTTGACATAAAGATTGAAGAAGTGAGGGAGTTGGTCGAAGTTGGAACAGAGTAGCGCTAAGCCCACGCCTCAAGACGTGAACAGACTCGTCGCTGAGTGGCAGTACCTTCAAAGCCTAGCTGATGCCCTGAGACAAAGGATCGACTTGGCGCTTGCGGCCATAAACGAAATGGAGGGCACCATACAGGCCATCGAAGAGCTCGGCAAGGTAACTGAGGAGGTCGAAGCGCTGTTCATGCTGGGCGCCAACGCTTATGCGAGGGGCAAGATCATTGACACGAGGAAGATACTCGTGAATGTTGGCGCAAACGTCTTGGTCGAGAAGAGCTTGGAAGACGCGAAGAGGTTCTTTGAG
>CAZLVJ010000079.1:0-3986 GCA_964562935.1 uncultured Nitrososphaerota archaeon | reverse complement strand
TGAGTTCTTGGGGACCCTGAGGGTCGGATTAGTAGTCGAGGCCTTGGCAGACGCCGCTAGGAGGATGGTCGAGCCAATACTGAGGGGGGACAGACCTCACGAGGTCCTTGCGCTAGTCATGAGCGAGGCCGAGGAGGCCCTGCGCAGGATCGAGGTCGAAGAGAGCTCGCGCCTTGCTGGCAAGAGCCTATCGGAGCTCGAAGACGAGTGCCCGCCAGTGACGATCATAGCGATAAGGAGGGGAGGGAGCTGGATGCTCAATCCGGGAGACGACGTGAAGCTTTACCCCGGCGACGTGCTCGTGGTCAAGGGCAGAGACGAGGCTGTCGAAGAGATGAAAGAGCTGGCTCGAGGCGAGTTGCAAGGGGAATGACGTAGATGCTTAACGTCGCGTCTAGAGCGCTCCTCAAGGTTTTAAAGCACAGGTCGCTCGAAGTCAATCAGCTCTTAGACCTCGGATTGAGCAGAGACCTATTAGACTACTTGCGTAGTCAAAACGTTGTGCGCTTAGACGGTGAAACCCTTCGAGTGGTCGACCCGATACACTTGGCCGTGGAGGCCATGAGATTGGGCGCCGACGTAGAGGCCGTCTCCGAACTACTCAGTTGGAAGGATTTCGAAAGCCTTTGTGTGGAGGCTTTGAGAAGCCACGGCTACGAGGTCGTAGCCCCCTTCAGATTTAAGATTGAGGGCAAGAAGTACGAGCTGGATATAGTAGCGCATAGGAAGAAGACATTGCTTTGCATCGACTGCAAGCACTGGAAGATGAAGCGGGGCCAGAGGAGCAAGGTCAAGGACGCCGCGACAAGCCACTTCGACAAGTGCACGAAGCTCGCTCTATCGGCCGACCTACTCAGGAGCGCTGGCTTAGAGGCTCGTATCGGCCTGCACGTGGTTCCAGTCATAGTGACTTTGATTGACTTAGGCTTTAAAAGTCATCTGAATGGTGTGTACGTCGTACCGATATTCAAATTCAACAACTTCCTGTTGGAGCTCGAGGTCCACGTGGACGAGCTCTTCTACACGACGACCTATTAGGCAAACTTGATTAGAGCCATCCATAGACGACTAGCTTAGGCTGGTGAGTGCTACGAAGGGCTCGAGGGCGGGGCTACTGGCATCAGGTTGGCCTAGGACAGCCGTGGTGTGCCTAGCAGGCCTCGTCTCGTCGATCCTCTCAGCCCTCTTACTCGTCGCCGTGGAGAACCTTTTAGACGCCTTTAAGGGTTTGATGCTCGGAGTCGCGGGCCTTTGGCTGCCGGCACTGGCCTTTTCGCTCCTCCAAGCACTCGTGCTGGGCGGCGAGGTGATGAACTTCAAGAGGGGGCTCAACAACTTCTCCGCCCTTTTGAGCCTCGCCTTCTTGGCCTTCGTTCTCGGTTACGTGGTCCACTCGATCAGCGTTAAGTTCTCCGCCAAGGAATTAGCCCTCATAGGTACGTCCTTAGCCGCCTCCCTTAACGCCTTAGTGCATCGCTACATAACTGGTAGGAGCATAGCGATAACTGGGGCTATATCCGCACTATGGCCTCTCTTGACTTTAGTTGTCACCTCTGCCATGCTAGATATTAAAATCGTTGAGCTGGACTTCGCCAAGTACATATTTGTCTTCTTCATTACGCTTTCGCCGGCGATCGCGATCTCAAAGAGCATAGACATGTTGAGTCAAAGGCTTGTCGGAATGAGCTCCAAGAGAATCTTCAGAGCTTACGCGAGGAACTGGTTTATGGGGATTAGGGAGGAGTTGGAGTCCTTCTTCAACAGCATAGGCGTCGACTCCACGGTGTCATGCGACATGCTCTTTCTGCTAGGTCCTGGTGGAGGGGTGAAAGGCATAGTAGTCGTGCCCCAAGTCCACCCGGGCCCCCTCAGAAACGTTGGTAGCAGCTCCCTGCCGTCGGACATAGCCTTAGGCCTTGAGCCGTCTCTTAGCGCGAAGGTCATAACGTTCCACGGATTCGTGACTCACGCTTCTGACATAACTTCTTCCGAGGACTACCGAAACCTCTTGGAGGAAGTGAAGAAGGTGGCGCTACGACAGCCTGGCTTAGTAGTTCAGGGCCCCTCGAGCCCTCTGGTGAGGGTCGAGGTCGGAGGACTGTCTGTAGGGTGCCAGCTGATTAAGGGCGTGCCCATAGTGTTCGTCTCGGGCGACAAGAAAGGCATTAACGATGTACGCGAGGGCGTCAGGGCAAACGTTGAGCGAACGGTGAAGGAGGTCCACGGCGTCAAGCCTCTGCTGATAAACGCGCACAACTCGTACGAAGAAGACCCCAACATAGACTTCGAAGAATTGGAGAGGGGGATACTGAGGGCTGTAGACATGGCCTTCAAGTCATCGTCCCATGGCCTCGTGAGGGTCGGCGTGGGCGTGTCGAAGAGCGCCGACCTCGGCGAAGTTCAAGGCATAGGGGCTTCTGGTATTAGGGCCTTAGTAGTGGAAGTCCAGGGATCGAAGTACTGCTACGTCGTTGTAGACGCGAACAACGCGAGCAAGGAGTTTAGAGTTGCTGTAAGATCTGCCGTGAGGGCTATGGGCTATGAGGATTGTGAGCTATTCACGACCGACAACCACGCGGTAGTGCACTTGAAAGGCGTGAAGTCGAGCCGAGGATATTACGTCCTTGGAGAGAGGGCAAAGGTCGAGGCCCTCTTAAACGCCTTAAAGGCGGCGATAAGCGAAGCCGAAGAGGCTCTCTCCGAAGTCGACGTAGCCCTCAAGGAGGTCACGGTCAAGGCGCGAGTTCTCGGGGATTCCGCCTATAAGAACATAGAGGTCTTGGTCTACAAGGCCGTCAAAAAATTTAGAGACCTAGGGCTGGCGGGTTACGGTCTAGCCGTGACGTCATCACTGTTGCTCTGCGGGCTTATATAAGGAGTCCACAGTCTTGTTGTCAATAATACTTAGGTTTCCTCAAGAATCCAACGTATCTCTCTCAAGCTCTAGTAAGTCGTCGTGGAGTATTTTGAGAAACCTTTTTAAAGGAGCCCCCTTGTGAAAATGAGAGTGTCGTCAAAGGTGAAGGTGACTTGATGGAGTATAGAGAGCTGTCCGTGAGCTACTACAACTTCCTCCCAGAAGTGAGAGCGCTAATGGAGTTGCCTAGCGACATAATAATCCACGATACGACGCTCAGAGAGGGAGAGCAGGCGGCGGGGGTCGTCTACAAGCCCGAGGACAAGCTCTACATAGCTAAGTTACTCGATGAGGTTGGAGTTCAGCAGATAGAAGCTGGCTTCCCGGCAGCTTCCAAGGGCGAGCGAGAGGCCTTGAAGATGATAGTCAGGGAGGGGCTCAACGCCAAAATCTTCGGGTTCGCTCGAGCAGTCAAGCCGGACATAGACGCCGTCGCCGACGTGGGTGCTTATGGGCTGGTCATGTCATTCCCCCCATCGGACATACAGCTAAAGTATAAGCTCAAGATAAGCCGAGAGGAGTACTACAACAGGGCCGTGGAGCTCGTGGAGTATGCCAAGAGCCGCGGTCTCTACATAACCTTCAGCGCCGAGGACACCACGCGAGCCGACTTTAACTTCCTGATGAAGGTGTTCAATGGGATAGTAGAAGCTGGTTGCGATAGGGTTAGGGTGGTCGACACGCTTGGTTGCATTCACCCCACGGCTATGAAGTTTCTAATAAAGAAGATAAGGGAGTCCCTGAAGAAGAAGGTCCCCATAGAGGTCCACTGCCACAACGACCACGGGCTAGCGGTCGCCAATACCCTAGCCGCCGTAGAGGCGGGGGCCGAGGTCCTGTCGACCTCAGTCTTGGGCTTGGGCGAGAGGTGCGGACTAGCCCCCACCGAAGAGGTGATAGTAGCTCTCAAGAACTTGTACGGACTGGGGAACTTCAGGACCGAGAAGCTCTACAAGCTCTGTAAGGAGGTCGAGAGGATAACTGGCTTCATAATGCCGCCTCACAAGCCCGTCGTGGGCGCAAACGCCTTCGCTCACGCGAGCGGCATACACCAGCACGCAGTCCTAGA
>CAZLVJ010000078.1:0-4055 GCA_964562935.1 uncultured Nitrososphaerota archaeon | reverse complement strand
CAGGAACGGCGGGCTCGGCGAGCTAACGTCCATTAGGGCTAAGAGGGTTTCGAGCGGCGCTTCGAGGATCTCGGACGTCGGGGTCGCGCTCGACCTAGCGATCCACGACATAGACCTAGCGATGCTCTTGGCTGGCTCCACTCCTTTGAGGGTGTACTCGATGGCTGGCTCAAAGGTCTCGGATCACGAGGACTACATCTACATAATGATGGAGCTGGAGAATGGCGTCCAAAGCTACATAGAGGCCTCGTGGCTCACAAAGCGCAAGGTCAGGGTCATGGAGGTGACAGGGACCGAGGGAGTCGCGGAGCTCAATTACTTAAGCCAAGAGGTCTCGGTAAGGCTAAGCGGTGAGGAGTTCAAGCTCTCCGGTCCGTGGGTCGAGCCCTTGAAGCTCGAGCTAGAGAACTTCGTCAACTCTATTAGAGGCTTCGAGAAGCCAGCCGTGACGGGGGTTGACGGTTACAGGGCTCTCAAGTGCGTCGAATTGGCCTTAGAGGCCTCGAGGATCGGGAGGCCTGTTGGAGTTGAATTCGAGGTTTAAGGTAGACACTGAAGTCGTGGACCTCACGGGCAGGCTAATCCGCTTAGCAATAGAGCTCGACGAGTACTGGAGGAGGAGCTCCCCCCTCCATGAAATTGACGAAAAAGAGCTGGCCGAGATCTTGAGGCTTTTGGACGAAGCGCACAAGCTCTTAGCGAGGATTAAAGAGAAGTTGCACGCTAGGCCATAGGCCTCACTTCTATGTGCATGTCGAAGCGCTTGCTTATCCTGTCGAGCTTTTTGCGGCACTTCTTCATGACTAAGGGCAAGTAGTGGCGGGGCACGTAGACGAACGCCACGCCCTCTTCCGGCATCTCCAACTCGAACTCCGACGTGACCTTGCTCAAGACGTGTTCAAGCGCCTTCGTGACCACAGAACTCGGCGCTTTGACGCCTCGCTTCACGGGGACCACGAATGTCCTCTCGCCGAAGACGTACAGCTCGTACTCGGGCTCGTCGGTCAAGAAGTCCTTGACGACTACTACCGGCCTGGCTAAGTCCTCTTCCTTGAGGCCGTGAGGGATCTTAATGGTGGTTTCGATAGAGTAGACCTTCTTCACGTTGCCCTCGCTTATGAATATCACCGTGTCGACTATGGATGGTATCATGCCGAGCTCCACCCTGCCGACGAACCTCTGGATGGCATCTATTGGCGTTGTCGCGTGCACGACGCCCACCATCCCTACGCCGGCCAGCCTCAAGTCCGCGTAGAGCTTGAAGTCCTCTGTGTCCCTCATCTCGTCGAATATAGTGTAGTCGGGCCTGCTGAGCAACAGGACGTCGTGCAACTCCTCTGAGGACCCAACGCTTTTAGAGTACTGCGTGATGTCCTGCGGCAATTGCAAGTCCCTCGGGGCCTCTATCGTCTTGACCACCTTATTCTTCCTCCTGCTGTAATACTCGGCCAGCGCTTGAGCAAAGGTGCTTTTGCCCATCCCAGGCGCTCCGGCTATGAGGATGCCCTCGGCGTGCGAGTCCAGCCTCTCGACGAGCTTCGGGGGCAAGTTGTAGTCTTCCAGCTTTAGCCTGACTATCGGCCTAACGGCCGTAAGCTCCAGCCCGTCTGAGAACGGGGGCCTCGTTATTACGATCCTGTAGTTGCCCAGTTGCACTATGGTCGAGGACTCCCTGTCGACTTCTACGAAGCCATCAGGCGAGCTCCTGGCCCTCTCCATGACCTCGGCGATGATCGTCTGCAGCTCCTCGCGAGTCATCGGGTGCTCCCTTATGGGCTCGAAGGCCCACTTGCCCGGCTGGCCCCTCTTGGCGTAGGGCACCACGCCCTCCTTCAAGTGGACCGACATGGTCCTGCTGTCGAAGAACTCCTCGAGCTTCATCCTACCCTCAGGCTTCACGTACAGCACGTTTATGCCCATGGCCTCGGCCACTTTAGCCATGACGACGTCGCACGTGACGAGCACGCCTCTCAAGTCGAGGGCCAGCTCCCTTATCATCTCGTTGAGGGCTTCAGGAGACGGCCTCTTGCCACCGTTTGCCTCGCCGACGAAGACTATCTTGACCGCCCTGTCCTCGCAGGTCCTCCTGAGCCTCGAGAGCTCCTCTAGGCCCGCGAAGTCGTTGAACTTCGCCTTCCTCTCGAGCTCGCTTATTATCGCTCTATGTATTACAAGTCTGTCCCTCACTACCCCGCTCTCCACGAGCCTCCTAGCTACCCCGGCCTCTATCGACAATATGTCCGGCACGTAGGCTTCGCGATCCGTCATGACTTTAAGCCCGCACCTTTTCACAAGGTCAACCTTAGCTTACCTGTAGAGTATTTTATAAACTTATTTTTGGTATAGAGTTGAAGACAAACCCCTCACGGCGGTGACGAAGTTGAGGTTGAGGAGTAAGCTGTACTACTATCCCGAGACGGGGTTCACGTCGAACTCCTACATCATCGAGGACGGGGTGAGGATCTTAGTCGACCCCGGGCACTACGACCACTTACGGGACCTTGTCGAGCTCATGAGGGAGGACGGCTTCGAGCTGAGGGACGTGGACTGGGCGATCGTCACCCACGCCCACGTAGACCACTGCGGCTCAGTCCACGAGATCCAGAAGAGGTACGGCGTGAAGGTAGCGATGCACGAGGACGAGAGGCAGTACATGCAGGCGCAGATGAGGTTCGCCCCCCGATTGCTGGGGCTTAGCTTCACGCCCTTCACGGTCGATCACTGGTTCAGGGGCGACGAGAGCTCCTGCTTCGGGGGTCTCGACTTGAAGATACTTCACACTCCAGGGCACACCCCCGGGAGCATATCGATATACTCTCACGATCAGAAGTACTTGTTGACCGGCGATTTGGTCTTCGAAGGAGGGGTTGGGAGGACCGACTTGGGCGGCGACACCAACCTACTGATCAAGTCCATAGAGCGAGTTTCTCAGCTTGAAGTTGAGATGTTGTTGCCGGGCCACGGGCCCATAATCGTGGGCGCAGACAACGTAGCAAGGAACTTTAGGTTCATAAAGGAGTTCGTTAGGTTCCTAATTTAGCAAATAAGGAGTTAAGCTGGTAAAGGGGATTAGGAGAGGCTAAAAATGTGCGCTATGGGTGCATCGCGATGAGCCGACCGAGCCAGATAAACCTCGCCTACGTCAGCAAGAGGAGCGGCGAGGTCAAGAGGTTGAGCGTTCGAGAGGAGACGTACGAGTACATCATCAGCACGAGGGCTAGGTGGGAGCCAGTCGTAGCAATGGAGAAGGTGCACCTGAGGGCGAATAGCGTGCACCAAATAAGCATAAGAGAAATAAGGCTGGCGCCCAACGAGCTGGTAATCCCCTGCCCAGTGACTTAGAACTGCTTGGGTCAGTTGTTGAGCATTGGTCGTGTAGGTAGGCCTCAGAGGGTCGAGAAAGCGAGGGTCTTCAACTACGCCAACTTCCTAGCCTTTAAGAACGGCGAGGTCTTAGAGGGGGGCTTGCTGGGCGTGCTGAACGTCTTCCCTCAAGCGACGATAGCTCCAATATTAAGGCTTTGGACTGGTCGAGAGGCGCCGCCCTATAGGAGCTAGGGCTCGACTATATCAGGCCCATCTTCTTTACCATGTCCCTTACGGCCACTAAAGCGGGGCTATCGCTCGGAAGGCTTAGCAACGACGTCCCTTCGAGGTTGTAGCGGAAGACGTTTTCGTCGTAGGGGACTATGCCCAAGGGCTCTACATCTATCTCCTTAGCGTATTTGTAGAGCAGGCCTTCTTGTTGGAGTGAGAACTTGTTGCCTACCAAGAATATCCTCTTGAACTGTATGTGGACCTCGCCCGCCAGCTTCTTTATCCTCGAGGCCGTTTGGAGCCCCATCTTGCTCGGATCCGTGACTATTATCAAGTAGTCGACGTCCCTGTCGGTCCTCCTGCTCAAGTGCTCGAGCCCAGCCTCCATGTCCATTAGCGTAATGGCGTAGTTCTTCGACAACGTGTCCACGACCTCCGTCAGCACGTCGTTCACCATGCAATAACAGCCCTCGCCCTCGGTCCTGCCCATGACCAGCAAGTCAAAGCTCGGGAGCTCC
>CAZLVJ010000077.1:0-4146 GCA_964562935.1 uncultured Nitrososphaerota archaeon | reverse complement strand
CAAAGAGTACCCCGAAGGGCGGCCAGCGACATTGGAGATATGGGAGGTGGACCCCGCTACGGGTCGAAGGGTCTCTGATAAGCCCTACGCGACCTTCGAGATAAGGGCACCTCATGGGAAGTGGGGGCCAGTCAAGGTCAGGCCCGGAGCTTACTACGAGTTCTGTCTAGTACGCGAGGGGATGAGGGTGCATCACTTCTACCGCGAGCCGTTCATAAGGAGCAACTATTGGATCACGTTGCTGACGTCCCTCCCAGGCGGGATAGCGGATCAAGTGGAGAGGAGCGACAAGCACAGTGCCTTGCTCATCATAAGGAATAAGGAGTTCGAAGAGGAAGACGTCCTTAAGATCAACGGCCAGAACATAATCACTGCCAAGGTCTTCACTAAGGATAAGATGGTGATCAGCGTATGGCTGTTCGACAAGAACTCAGACAAGGTCAGCAACATAACGGAACCGCTTTACCCATTCCATCAACTACCGTTCCAGACGGCCTTGGACTTCCACATCCCCGCCGCTGACCCTCCAGACGGGACGATATCTATTGTGCTCGTCCCGCGACATGGCGGTGGTCGGATGCAGGTCGTAAACGTGCCCAATTGGGCGTCGTCGAAGCACGCCGTGACCGTTCAGTTCAACGACTACGTCCAGGGAGCTTAAGCGCCTCGAGAGCGCATGCTCAGACCCTACATGACAAGACGAGGAACCCCTTCTTTCTCTTTCATTCAGCGACCTGCTCGGCCAATTTTTCAGTCGCGAGAGGGGCCTCCTGGCTTTAAAGGCCCTAAGGACTGCACACCTCTGGGCGTCTGTAAAATCTTGACCCTGGTGCTAGGACTCGCCCCTGCATCGTAACGACTTGATGATCAAGAGTTGCGTCGACTTGCGATGTTAAGCGCGACACAAGTCATTTAGACATTTTTGAGTAGCAACTTATAAATTAGTTTAGTACTGATTCTCCACGAGACTCGGTGATCCGATGCTCGAGGAGGCCGTAAGGGACTTCAGACGTGGGAAGTGCGTCTTGCTGTACGACTGGCCGGGGAGGGAGAACGAGGTCGACATGGTCTACTACGCTGGCTTCGTAGACGCAGATAAGATCTACGAGCTCAGGACCGAGGCTGGGGGGTTAATATGCTTCGGCACCTCTGAGGGCGTGGTTAAGGCCCTCGGGCTACCGCTGATGAGCGACCTCATCGCCTCTCGCGAGCCCTTGAAATTGCTGAACAAGAGAGCGAGCTACGGCGACGTATCGCCCTTCACCCTCTGGGTCAACAGCGTCGACGTCCGCACGGGCATATCTGACGTGGACAGGGCCAAGACCATAGCGAAGCTACACGAGGTCGTGTCCTTGATAGTCAAGGGGGAGGCGGAGGAGGGCAAGAGGCTGTTCTACGAGGGCTTCTACGCTCCTGGTCACGTGCCGATTTTGGCCGCTAGGGACCTCAAGATCAGGAGGGGGCACACGGAGCTAGCGGTGCTCCTCGCGAAGCTCGCGGGCCTAACCCCTAGCGTGGTCTTCGCCGAAATGCTGAGCCCGGGGACCTCGATGAGCTTGAGTGAGGCCGAGAAGTACGCTGAGAAAAAGGGATTGACGTTGATCACCGGAGATGAGATACTGAAGGCCCTCGAGGAGGCGCGCGATCATGACCTATAGCATTGGCGTTGTGGACACGACGTTTGCTAGGGTGGACATGGCCAAGCCAGCGATAGAGGTCATCACGGAGAACGTACCGAGGGCCAAGATCATAAGGTACACGGTGCCGGGTATCAAGGACATACCAGTCGCCGCTAAGAAGGTTCTAGAGAAGGCCGACATAGCCATGACCTTGGGGTGGGTAGGAGCAAGCCTCATTGACAAGTACAGCTACTTAGCAATGAGCGTGGGCTTGATGCTTGTTCAAATACTGACTGGAAAGCACATCATAGACGTTACAGTGCACGAGGACGAGGCCGAGAGCGAGGAGGAGCTCTACGAAATAGCGATCAATAGGGCCAAGGAGCACGCCCTAAACCTCGTGACTCTGCTCTTGAAAGGAGGAGAGGGCCTGACGCCCTACGCTGGACGAGGCTTGAGGCAGGGCGTCCCCGACGTGGGGCCGATAAGGGGGTAATGACGTGGAGAGGGTCAGGCTAGCCTTCGTAGTCTCGAAGTTCAACTTCGACGTGACCTACCTCATGTTGCAGAGGGCCCTCTCGCACGCCGAGCTCCTTGGAGCTGAAGTGAGGGTAGTAGTGAAGGTCCCTGGGACCTTCGAGATCCCAGTTGCCGTGGCTAGGCTCCTCAAGAGGGACGACATCGATGCTGTAGTGACGTTGGGTGCCGTAATACAAGGAGAGACGAAGCACGACGAAGTCGTGGCGCAACAAACGGCTCGCAAGCTACTGGATCTTAGCGTGGAGTTCGGAAAGCCGGTCTCTCTAGGGATCATAGGCCCTGGCGCCACGAGGGCGCAGGCCCAAGAGAGAGTAGACGAATATGCTAAGAGGGCCGTCGAGGCCGCTATTGAGATGGCCTTGAAGCTTAAGAAGGTAGATGAGCTCAGGGAGATAAGAGAGCTGAAGGAGATATGATACGTGTCGGCATCGTTAGGCTCGAAGACTACGAGAGCTGGATAAAGTCGCTCGGCTACGATAGAGAGTGGATCGTCCAAGCGGCTCAGGCAGACATTTATAGGAACTTAGTGATCGAGAGCGCTGAGGCAGGGATGTTCAGCTTGCCTCTGACGTACGACTCATATTTGGTGATAATAAATGCCGCAGAGGTCGAGAACTTTAAGGAAATCGTGAGCAAGCTGTCTTGCAAGGCACCTGTAGCCCTTACAGCGTACATCGGACTTGGACCCTCTTACCTCGAAGCCGTAAAGAGGTTGAGGACCCTCAGCAAGACCTACGAAGACGCGTTAGAGGAGGAAGAGCTCGAGGACACGGCAGTAGTTCACCTTGACTTAGACGGCTACAACGAGTTGATGAACAGTAAGGGCCTCCACTACGTCGAAGAGCTCATGAATTCAGCCCTTCATAGAGCAAGGAAGATCTCCTCGAAGCATGGCGGCTTAGCCTATTATGCTGGAGGTGACAACATCATATGCTTCGTGCCATGCAAGTGCCTCGAAGGCCTCTTAAACGAAGTGAGGTCGAGGGACTTTAAGGTCGGCGTTGGCATAGCCCCTAGGCCTAGAGACGCCCTAGCCCTTGCTGCACAAGCTCTTGACGCGATAAGGCTTGAGAGGCAAAATGAGAGAGTCTTAGTCATAAGAGACCCTCGAAGCACTAAGAGGGCGCTGAAGTCATGAAGGGCTCATGACGACTGGTACGCTCCTTTGACTTAGTGAGGAACTGCTTTCCTAAAGGACAGCTCCATTGACGCAGCATTTCCGAGACCCATCGAAGTAGGACGAGGCTTAACTCGCTGGACGGTTTAAGAAGTCGGGCGCGATGCGCTCAAGTAACACTCGATCCTCCAAGCACCTCAACAACCTCCTCTCGTGATACCTCACGGGCTTCGATATCGCCTTGGGATAGAGCCTCAGCTCATCGCCGCAAACCCTTGAAAGCCTCCTGCACACGTCTAAGTAAGTGCTCACGTCTACTCCTTGCTTCGCAAAGTCGAGTCGGGCCCTATAGAGGTCCCAAAGAGTCGCCCTCAGCACGTACTCCTTCAACAAGTAAGCTCCACAGCAGTCGTCGGTCGTGTGGAACCTGAAGAGGCCCTCCTTGCACGTCGCAAAGCCGATCCCCGCTCTGGCGGCATGTTTCTGCAGACCCTCGTAGGCCCTCAGCCTGAGCTCCTTCGATATTCTGACCACGGGCTTCGCTCCCTCGACTTCCCTGAGGCTGTAGCCCTCGAAGTCCAGCGCGGGCAGTCCCAGCTCCTTGACCAGCGCCTCCGCCTCTCTCCTCTCAACCCTCAGCGCCTCTACGATCAAGTGCTTGACCCCCACGTCCTTCAAGAGCCCAAGGGCCTCCTCAACTTCCTCCTCGCTTGTGGGCGAGTAGTAGGGTATGTAGGGCGAGAGCCTCACTACCATCGGGAACCCCCTAGACCCGAACTCCTTTAACACCAACAACCTCCTCGACGGCGGGGGAGCTACGGGCTCTAAGGCCCTCGATTTAGAGTCGTCGAGCGTTGAGAGCGAGACTTG
>CAZLVJ010000076.1:0-4181 GCA_964562935.1 uncultured Nitrososphaerota archaeon | reverse complement strand
GACATGATAGCTGGCTTCAAGAGGCACGACGAGATACTCGAGAGGCACGCGCAAGAGATCGCGAAGCTCAGGGAGGACTTCAACAAGATGCTTGGTGTGATAGCTCAAATCCAGGAAGAACAGAGGAGGCTTCGCGAGAGCTACGAAAAGCTCGAGAGCGCCATGATAAGCGGTTTTGCGGACATGAGCAAGTTCGCCGGCGTCACCTTCGAGGAGTTCGTGAGGAGGTTCTTGACGGCGGCTCTGAGGAGATCAGGTGAAATACCAGAGGGCGCCGAGCTGAGGAGGGAGGTCATAGACGGAGAGGAGATAGACGTCTTCCTAGAGGACCCTCTGATAGTCGGCGAGGTGACGGCTCGCGCGGACTCCGTCGACGAGTTAGTGAAGCTGTTGAAGAAGGCCGAGCTCGCAAAGGCGAAGTACTCTAAGGAGCCCAGGAAGATATTGGTGGTGCTCACCGCTAACAGGGAAGTGGCCAGGGAGATGAGGAGAGTGGCTGAGGAGAAGGGAGTTGAGCTCGTAATCGGGAGGGTCGTTGGCTGACCCTTCGTCTAATTCTGGGGCCCTCGACCTAGCCGGAAAGCTTTTAAAGGTCACGATGCCCCTCCGTGGGGCAAGGACGTGAAGGTAAGGATAGTGGTCTACTCTAACGACCCTGAGACCGTTTGGAACGCCTTCCGCTTCGCCAACTTCGCACTGGCCCGAGGGGACGAGGTGAGGGTCTTCGTTGCAAACGCCTGCTCAATTTGAGGTTAATGACGTCAAAGCAATTAACATCGCTAAAGTTTTGGTAGACTTGATAGCGAGAGGTCACTGGCTCGTCTCGATGCCCGAATACCAATTGCCCAAAAACCTCCTGGCTGGGAGCCGTGAGCACGCCCTCTACATGACCTACGTCATCTCCATCGACTACATGACCGACGCCGAGAGGCTCTGGCAGAGGGCCAGGAGGGCCTACGAGCTCAGCCCCGAGAGATTCACGCCCGAGAATGTCCTAGCCATGAGCGGGGAGGGCAAGGTATTCTTGGGGACCTGAAGCCTGAGGCCCTAAGGGAGTACAAGGAGAGGTCGTGGAAGAGGAGGGGGCTGCTGAGGAGGCTCTTAGACGCCATCGGAGAGGGTCGAGGAGTTGCTCAAGGAGCTGGAGAGGCCATCGGAGAGGGCCTCGACGCCCAGGGCTTGAAGGCTGAGGCACGAGTGCCATGGAATTCCTTGAGGGCCTCAAGCCCACGCGCCCGACTTACGCCACGTCGGGCTCGATTAGGCCGAGCGTAGAGCCTCCTTCACGCTCGCCTCAAAGCTCTCGTGCGAGACCCCTCAGTCATCGTTGAGCAAGGCCTCAAGCCTCTGGAAAGGCATTTTAAGCCGTAGGGCCGTCTGCAGTTGTATGCCGAAGACGGGGGTATTCTTCAACGAGGTCTTGAAGGGCAAGGACTGGCCAGTAATAGGGGACAAGTTCAGGAACTTCCCGGAGGTCATGGCCGAGGCCCTCAAGAACCTCAACGTAGTGCTCTACAGCTCTAGGCCAGTCGACGAGGGGCTGCTCTACAAGGTCCACACACCTGAGCTAATAGCAAGCCTGAAGTCGGCGTGGTATTGCGAGGGGGCCTTGTGCTCGGTCGGCGGCTGCGTAGAGGCCCTCGAGAGGATATGCCGGGGGGAGATAGTCAACGCCCTCGTCTTCAGCGTGGCCGCCGGGCACCACGCTGGCCCCTCGTACGCTTGGGGCGGGACTTACGCCTCGTGCACTGGCCCCATGATAGTTAACGCGAGGGAGAAGTTCGGGGTGCGCCGCTTCGCGATAATCGACACCGACAGCCACCACGGCGACGGCGACAGCGGCTGGTCCACGACCGACGAGGAGTACTTGAGGAAGGTGGAGGAGGAGTTCAGGCCCAGGGCGCTGGCGTTCAAGCCGTACGCGATAATACACTTCTTCGGCCACGACACTTGCGAGGGGGACTACGGGGACAGAGGGCTGACCCCGAGCTTCTACTTAGAGCTGGCCAGGCTCGTCAAGTCGATAGCCGAGCAAGTATGTCAAGGGAGGTACGTGGTCATAACCGGTGGAGGGTATAGGAGGGACGTCGCCGAGTACATATTCCCGCGCATCGTCCAAATACTGGCCGAGTAGCAGAGCTCGACTTGCTACCTGCTAGGCCCCTCTCCAGCCTCCCTAGCCCTCTGAGCTAGTTGCAGGCACTCGACCACGAAGGCCTTGACCTCCAAGCTCGCCCTCCCGACCCTCTCCGACAACTTCAACGCCCTGGCCGAGGCCTTGCTTATCGAGTCGGCCGCCACGTCCAAGCGGGCTTCGTTTAGGGGGACTCCCTCCACCTCCTTGACCTTTGAAGCCTCGCCTCTGAGGCTCGAGAGCCTCCAAGAGCACCTTCTAAGCCTCCTCTCCACCTCGTCGAGCACCTTCGATATCTCGTCGAGCTCCGTCACGACCTTCTCGCACTCCTCCACGAGCCCCTCCAATCCCATTCTCAGCCCCTTCCCGCTACCTCTAGGCCCCTCGCTAGAGCACTAGCGCTCGCACATATTTAGAGGGCCGCCTGAAGAAGCTCGCTTTAAACGACATCGAGCTAGTTAAGGAGCTTAGGGCTCCATTCCTTGAAGGGGGCTTCGTCGAGGAACACGCGCTCGAGGCTAGACGGAGAGGTCGTCGTGGGCTTTAACGTGTCTGAGACGAAGAAGATGGAGGGCGGAGCTAGACGAACTGACGTCGTTTAGTAGGCCCTGAAACGAGGTTGCTAGGGATGAGGCGCGATGCTGGCAGGGGCCTCAATGCACGCGTAGAAGCACTAGGACTAGCTGGGCCGCGAGCGTCGCCAGCACGGATATGACTAGGGCCCAGGAGACCTTGGTCGTGTAATCCATCCTCTTGTTCAGAGAATCCATCCTCCTGTCGAGTCCGTCTATCCTCTTATCTAAGTCCCTATCCTGTCCACCAGCTGAGTAAAGGCGCCTTCGAGCTTGGAGACCCTGTCCCTCAGCTCCGACATGTGGGTGAAGACGTCTCTCTTCAGTCCCTCCACGTCGCTCTTGGTGGCCACGTCTCTGATCACGGCGTTTATTATCGCCAGCCTCACGTCGGGCTCTGAAACGAGTAGCTCCGCCAGCCTCTTCCTCGCCTTGACGTCCTCCTCGAAGAGCTTGACGACATCGTCGGCTGTTATGGATGGCAAGGGCCCTCGGAGGAAAGAGCGTTAAGAGGGCTTATATCTTTAATCGAGGACGCCCATGGCAACGTCGGCGTGGTCCCTCGTTATTGAGCTTGACAATGGTCTGCCTCGAATGCGACCACGGCTCAGATGGCTGGCCAAGGGCACGGGCCCGATTAGCCTGGCGAGGCGACCGATCGACGACGTTAGCCGAACCCGCCAGTCACGACTGTTAGCTCGTGCGATGTGAGTCAACGGGACCCGTCAACAGCGGTCAGCGGGGCCGAGCCCTCTACGACTGCTCTGAGGCCCTCTAAGCCCTCGGGAGCTAAGAGGGGCCCTCGAAGAACCCCCTCAGCGCGAAGTAGAGGACTAAGAGGAAGGCCGCCAAGAATACGGCGATGAAGATCACGGGTATCAAGAGGGCCAGCAGCCCCGAGACGGTAATTGGAGGCAGGGGGAATATCGCCACGACGCCCTGAGCCTCGGTCAAGCTCAGGGACGAGATGGCCATCAAGATCGAGCCCACGACTATCAGGGTTATGCCAATAGACATGAGGATGAACGGCCTTAAGGGGCTTACTGAGGGCTTCGCGAGGGGCCCCGGCCCTCCAACGGCGTAGCCCCCCACTATCGCTACGGCCCCCTCGAGGGCTAGGGACCTAGCGTCCTCCTCCGGTATTATCGCCTCGTCCTTGGGCTTGTAGGGGCCGTAGACGCTACCGTCCTTGCCCACGAACGCCCCAACTTCCTTGAGGAACACTACCTTGACGTACCTCACGGCGAGCCCTCCGACTCAAGCTTAGATAGCGCCGAGCGAAAAGCTCTGCGCTTGCTTGAGAACAGGGTGTGCATTGCGACGTGGAACGGGTGAGACGGATTTTCGATGCGTGAACGAATTGCCTCCGCTGAGGGGTCGAGAAGTCTAAGCGACTTAAGTCAATTGAGTGGCTCGTCGACATGCACATCGACGGGCTTGCTCGTAAACTTGAGGGTTGCGCAAACGCCAAGCTC
>CAZLVJ010000075.1:0-4199 GCA_964562935.1 uncultured Nitrososphaerota archaeon | reverse complement strand
TCCCCACTTCTCTCTCTATTATCGAGACGTCCCCGCTGATGAGCCCTGGGACCAATATTAAGTCGAAGCCCTTGACGCCCTCTTCTCTCAACCTCTTGGCTATCTCTCGAGGAGGTATTAGGGCCGCCACCTCGTGGGACATCACGTAGACCTCGAAGTCCACGCCGGACCTCGAGGCGTACTCCTCGACGAGCTTAGAAGCGGCCCTGCCTGTCACCAATAGGACCTTCATGTCCCTCCGAGATATCGAAAGTGGACGTCGATTAAATCTTCCCCTGAGTCGTCGACAAAGGGCTCAGCACGTGCAAACATCATCACCCTTCAGGACCGTGGAGGCTCATCATGGGCCTCGGCTACCCAAGAGTGAGCTTTAAATCCCCGTCTTCAACTTTTCTCGAGGGCTGGATGGCTATGTCGAAGGAAGTCGACGTCCCAAGGCCGATAGTCCAAGCCCCTCTGCACAAGGAGCTCCCGGTAAAGTTGCGTGTCGGTAGGGGCTTCAGCGTACCCGAGCTCAAGGCCGTAGGGCTCGACGTGAAGAGGGCTAGGAGGCTGGGCCTAAAGGTCGACGAGCGCAGAGACAGCCGTCACGAAGAGAACGTGAACATTCTAAAGGAGTTCCTAGCGAAGATACCTCAATCGTCGAGGACTCGATGAACTGATGTGGTTCTAACGTTCCTTGTCCAAGCCCCTCGTGCTGACGCTGAGACAGCTTGGCCTGACGAGTCCTTGAGCCACTCTCGAGTGATTAGTAAAGATTTTTAGACCCCCTCGAAAGTTTCAAGAGATCGTTAAGGCGAAAGAGATGAAAAATCACGTCGTGGTCGTGGACGACGTGCACAAGGCCTACAAGCTAGGGAGCACCGTGATGTGGGCCCTAAAGGGCGTCTCGCTCAGCGTCGAGAGAGGGGATATGATAGCAATAATGGGCCCCTCCGGCTCTGGCAAGACGACTCTCCTGAACATGATAGGCCTGCTCGACAGGCCGACCAAAGGGAAGGTCTACATCGACGGTGTCGACACGGGCGCGCTCAGCGATCGCGAGCTTGCGAACTTCAGGAACTACAAGATAGGCTTCGTGTTTCAGCAGTTCAACTTAGTAGGCAGGCTCACGGTTTTGGAGAACGTCGAGCTCCCGCTGATAGCGAGGGGGTTGCCGAGGCCCGTTAGGATCAAGATGGCGGTGGAGGCCATTCGAAGAGTCGGCGGCGACGAGAGCTGGCTGTCTAAGAGGCCGGCTCAGCTGTCGGGCGGCCAGCAGCAGAGGGTCGCCATCGCCAGGGCCATAGTCACCTCGCCGTCGATCATACTAGCCGACGAGCCCACAGGGAACCTAGACAGGGCCTCAGCAAAGATAGTCTTGAACACGTTCTTGGAGCTCAACAAAGCAGGCCAGACGATAATAATAGTGACCCACGACCCCGAAGTGGCCAATTGCACGAACAAGATATACGTGATAAGAGATGGCGTTATAGTTGACGTGAGGGAGCCCGACAAGAGCCAAAGCCTCATAGTAAAGGCTTAGGAGGCGGGAGAGCTTACACGAGGAGCGGCACTCAGTACAAGTTGACGACGGGACCCCACTTAACGAGATGTTCAGTTCATCGGAGGCAAATAACTCTGCGAAAACATTTATGTGTGGGCAAAGCGAAAATTGCGACGAGCCTTTTGCGCGACTCTTGGTGAGCTTCCTTGCTTCGTAGAGGCGCCTTCATAGCATTCGCCCTAGCGGCCTTGTTGCTCGTGTTAATCGCCGTGTCCACTACGACGTCGGCCTCTTCGGGCAACTTCAGTATCTTGTCGACCACCTTCAAGTCCTCTGCTAGTACCGACGTCTACCCCGGAAGCAGGAGGGCCCATCTGAGGATAGACGTGCAGTACCTCGGACAAGCGACCATTTACGCCATAGCCGGACAGCTAAAAGTGCCCAACGGGATATCTCCGAGTTATGGCTACGGCTTGACGTCGCCGGCCAAGGACCTGAACGGCACGGCGAAGTCCTACGCCAAGCCCGGCGACGTATTCTACTTCGACTTCTACCTAGACGTCGACAAGAGCGTGAGCCCAGGGACTTATGACGCGACGTTGACCATAAGCTTCAGGAACGAGACAAAGCCCAGCGAATACTTCAGCGAGAGCTATTCGATTAGCATAGTCATAGCCCAATGCCCTCAGCTGAACCTCGTGGTCGTCGACGCTTCGTGGAGCCCCGGGGCCTACCCTGGGACGATCAGTACCTCGTTGAGGGTCACCGTCAGGAACGCGGGGGACTGCGACTTGAGGAACGCCATCGTCAAGCTAAGGTTGCCTAGTGGCATGAGTCCCGAGGAGTCCACGGCTTATCTCGGGGCCTTGGCCAGAGGGGATCAGGCCACGATGCAGTTCAGCGGCATAGATATAGGCGAAGAAGTGAGGCCTGGCGGATATAGCGCAACCCTCTACATCGACGGCACTGCTCAGACGCCCGACGGCGTCGCTTACGAAGCCTCCACGACCGTCCCCCTAGCGATTGAAGTGGATGCTCCGACTGCCGACCTCTACGTGCTCAGGCTGTTCTCGGCGCAATGGGGCGAGGCTAGGCCATCTCCAGCATACCCTGGCTCTAAGTACGCCCCCCTGACCATAACGATAGCGAACGTAGGGAAGTACGACGTCACGAGCCTCACGGCCATTGCCAGCTCCCAATACCTAGAGCCTGTGAAGCCCGAACAAGTCTACTCGGCGATGATTTACTCAGGAGGCTCGTGTAGCCTGACCTTCTACTTCAACATCAAGGACTACGCTCCTGAGAGCTTCTGCGTGGTAGTGCTTTTAGAGTACTGGGTCGACTTGGGAGGGGGGACGCTCGTCAAGGTGAAGCAAGACCAAAACATACCGATCTTCGTGGAGAGATATACTGGGACTGAGAGCGAGGGCTTGTATGTAGTCTCGTGCGGCTGGCTCAACAACTACAACGTGTTCCCGCGCACAGACAACGCCACGTATCAGGTCGCAGTGGCCAACAGATTGCCCTTCCCGGTGAGGGGCTTGAAGGCGTCACTCGCCTTGCCACCGGGCTTCAGGGGGGACAGGGGCTCGACTGCGAGCGCATACGTCGACGGGCCTATCCAGAGCTACTCGACGACAACGCTGTCGTTTAGAGTGTCCGTGGACGACGTGAGGCCGGGGACCTACAAGGCCGCTCTGACCCTCGACTACGTGCTGGAGTCCGGCGGCCCCGGTGCTAGAAAGGTCGAGAGATACGAGGTCAGCTTGGGCGTGGTGAGTGACTCAGAAGCCCTAGAGTTAGTGAGCGCTAGCTGGCTGGGGTCCGCCGCCGAGCCAGGGACGTACGGCGCATTGCTGAGGGTCGACGTCCGCAACAACTACGTGGACTCGATGAGCGGTGCAGTCCTAGAGCTCAGCTTACCTCGAGGCTTCTTCTGCTCTATCGACAACTCGTCGAAGGTCAAGGTGGCTCCGGCGTCGCCCGAGATTATTCGAGCGGTTCAACAAGCGATCCCGCAAGGACTGCAACCACTCATATCCATGCTGAGGTCTATAGCGCTATCGCCGCCCCAAGAACAGCAGTACTCCAGAGGAGACGTCATCTCCTTTTTAGTGCCGCTCAACGTACTCGTCGACTCCACCGGAACCTACTTAGCCGTGGGCAACGTGAGCTACGTGGACTCTTGGGGCTGTGTCAGGAAGTGCCAAGTTGAGGTGCCGCTCGTCGTCTTGGGCTCGACCAAGTACGTGGAGGTCAAGTTTTTGGGCTCGTTGAGCGCGAAGAGCAGGTACACCAACGCGACCCTGTGGCTCCGCAACGTAGGTAGCTCGCCCGTGTACAACGTCGAGCTAACCATAAGGCCAGTCCAAGGCATTACCAGCGCTCCTCTGCTCATAGCAACGCCCTCCACGATCTACATCGACGCCCTAGGCCCCAACTCTCAAACGGCCATTCCAGTGACCTTCGCCTTCAACCCTACGGGCTACCAGAGCATGATGGGAACGACGACTGTAGTGAACTACGGAGTCGTCCCCTTGACCGTATCGATATCATATAAGGACGCGAACGGCTATTCGCACAGCTTCGACACGACGGTGGCCATAGCCCTAGAGCCATTCATAGACATAGTCGTCAAGGACTTGAGAGCGGAGGCCTCTGGCAACATCCTAGAAGTCAGCGGTACTCTCATAAATTACGGCTCAGCCACGGC
>CAZLVJ010000074.1:0-4274 GCA_964562935.1 uncultured Nitrososphaerota archaeon | reverse complement strand
AGCCGGTGGCCGCGACCTTCGAGGTCCTGGAGCTGAGGCCCGTCGACGTCGTGAGGGTCTTAATGGTTCCACCGGATGTGTCAGAGATCAAGGAGAAGTTTGCCGAGCTACTGGAGAAGGCCAAGGCGCTGGGGCTGAGACCTGAGGATCTTAAGCACCTCTTGTTCGGCACCTCATAGCCAGCACCTTTTTTCCCGTCCCCAGCTCTGTGACGTAGCGGCCCAAACCTAGAGGCCATGCGTTTCTAGCTCTGTCGCTACGGACGCTTATTGGCGAGCACAATACTAAGCGTGATCACACGGGTATCGAGAATTCCGCTCGTCTCGGCTTCGTCCTCGGCGTCGAGTACGCCACCTTGCTGTGGCTTATGCCCATCAAGACCCAAGCTACGGCCGTGTGGATAGCGGCCCTCAAAGGCTCTATGACTGGCATCTTCAAGCCTCTCTCGAAGAGCCTCCTCTGAGCCTCCTCGGCTACGAACGACAACCCCGTGCACCCGAGCACGACTGCGTAAGCGCCCCTCTTGTACGCGTTTTCAGCGGCGGCCACGACCCTATCTACCGTCCTGCCCGGCTCCTTCTCCAGCTCCAACACGGGTATGTGAATGGTCTCGATGGATGCTAAGTATTGTAGCAAGCCGTACTTCCTCAAGAGAGCGATGATTGAGGGCTCCATCTCGGGTAGCGTGCTTATGATGGAAAACCTGTGGGCTATTTGCGCTGCTAAAAATGTCGCGGCGTGGTTCGCCCCTACGACGGGTATGTCGACGATCTCTCGAGCAGCGTCGAGCGCAGGGTCCCCAAAGCAGTCGATGACAATGGCGTCGTACCCCGCGCTTTCGGCCCACTTGACCTTCTGGAGTATGTAGACAGAGTTTATGCACTCGTCGTAGGCGCCCTCTATCGAAGCGGTGCCGTAATCAAGCGTGACCACGTCCAATTCAACGAGCCCGTTAGTCTCATCAGCCATCTTCTTGGCGAGCTCCCTCCTGTCCTCTATGGAGGCCTTTATCTCCTCTCGGTAGATCACGGGGGCTATGTCGAGTATCTTAATCGTGCGAGCACACATGTAATCTTCATCTGCAACCGCTTTTATTAAAATGCGCGCTCAAGCCGTGACAAGTTGCGATAAGCCTTAAAGTCTTTACCCTCCGAACATCGTCCTATTTTTGCGGTTTAACCAACTTGTTCCGCCAGCCATCTTGCCCTTTATCCCCATCTTCGCCGCCTGTTGCAAGATCTCCTCACAGATTTTCCTCGGCCCTTGGGAATAGTCCACGCCTATGAAGGCTACGTGTATTAAAGCGCCCCTGTGCACGTCCAAGTATGTGTTATCGTCACCCAACCTGAGCGTGGATACGCTCGGGGTAAGCGTATCCACTCAACCTGGATACGCTCAATTCACGAATTGTGAGCTCTGCTCGGGCTTGGGGCAGAGGCCCTGGATCGGGCACTTGCTACAGGCCTTGCGCTTGCAGTAATCGATGTACAGCCTGACGAGCTGGGACTCGTACCTGCGCGCTAAGTCGTCGCTCAGCCCGAGCCTCGAGGCCATCGCCTTGGCGTAGCTCGAGGGCTCGGGGTCCGCCTTGCCCCAAACCCCCCTGAGCTCCCTCAGGAATATGTTCACGGCGACCGGTCCGAAGCCCCTGAACTCCATGAGCCTCTTCTCTAAGTCCTTGGAATCCGAGGCGCTCTCGTGTACCTTGTCGACGTCCCCTCCGTACTTCTCGAGTAGGAGCCTCACGCTCTCGAGTATATTCGTGGCCGTTGAGAAGTCGTACCTGACGTAGCCGCCCGAGTCCAGGACTTCGACGATTCTGTCCCAGCCAGCGCTAGCTATGCTTTGAGGATCCGTCAGCCCCCCTTCTAGGAACCTCCTGAACGTCGCGCTGGCTATCTTGGACGATATCCTCTTGGCGTAGAGCATTGACGCTATGAACCACTTAAACCTGTCGGGCTTGGCCCTCAGGTCCAGCCCGAGCTCTTGGCTGTAGGAGGGGATTCTGCTCAGGACCTCCTCCAAGGCCGACGCCTCGAAGCCACACCTCCCTTAGATGGACCTCAACAATTTCGTGTCTCGCTGCGGGCTTAAGCATATTGTTGCGTGCGATACATTCGAAGTCGAAGAAGGTCAAAGCCACCGACATCGTCTAAAGCTTCAGCCAAATTGGTTGCACCGGCCTTTATAGCCCATCGTGCAAGGCCTTGACTGATACTTGAAACTTTATTCATCTTATGGTCCTAAAGGGCTTTAGATATTTACACGTTCTTTTCTTAATCGATCAAGAGAGGTCGAGGAGGTTATCACTAATGTATGCTACGCAGAAATAGTATGCATTAATGAGTAAAAGTAAAGGGGACCGACGGTCTTAAGGCGTTAGACCCTCGGACTTGCTCGACAACTTCCGGGCTTTGACGTAGCATATTGCCACCGCGACCAAGAGTAGGACAATTGAATACACCCCCCGTAGATTAGTATGTCGACGCTTCCGTATGGCGGTGCAACTGTGTAAATTGATATAAGGAGCGTCGCGCATAAACTCGTCGCAAGGCTGAAGGGATAGCTCAATTACTATTAGTAATCGATATAGATATATACAAATTACAGTGGGTAATTAGCACGAGCGTTACGGGTGATGTAGCTTGGCAAGGCTTTCTACAAACTCCATACACGGCCACGAGTATAGGGACCCCTACGGCTCCCACATCCCGCCGATATGCACAAGCGTCATTTACGAGTACATAGACTACGAGCTCGGACTGGCCACGTTTGTTGATAGAGGCAATTACTTGAGGTATGGCAGAGAGGAAAACCCCACGACTAGAGCCCTCGAGAAAGTCGTCAGCAAGCTCGAAGGCGTGGAAGACGCCCTCGCATTCAATAGCGGCATGGCCGCTATATCAACGCTACTTTTGTGGCACTTAAAGCCGGGCGACAAGATAGTGGTCCCAATGGAGCTCTATAGCTCGACGTTCGTTCTACTCAATAACCTCGCCATGAAAATGAACTTAAAGGTGGAGAAGGTGTGGCCTTCGGCAGAAGCCATCGCCGAGGCCGTAGACAAGAATACATCAATGATCTTTACGGAGGCGATGACGAACCCCATGAACAGGGTGATAGACCTCGACTACTTATCTAAAAACGTAGACCTTGAGAGGACGGTCTTGGTGGTTGATAACACCTTCACCACGCCGGTGGTCCTAAAGCCAGCGAAGTACGGGGCCAGGCTCGTGGTTCACAGCATGACGAAGTACTTCGGAGGGCACAATGACGTGGTGGGAGGGGTTATCGCAGGATCGAAGAGGGATACTAGCGAGCTGTGGAATTGGAGGAGGGTGCTAGGGGGGATATTGCAACCCTTTGAAGCCTACATGATCATGAGGGGGGTCAAGACGCTTGAAGTCAGGTTCGAGAGGCAAAGCAACAACGCAAAGGCCGTGGCTGAGTATTTGGCCGAGAACCCGAAGGTAGAGGAGGTGTTCTACCCCGGCCTCTCCACGGACCCCAATCACGATGTTGCGAGGAGGTTGTTTGAAAGACCTCTGTTCGGTGGATTGCTCAGCTTCAAGTTGAAGGGCTCTTACGACGACGTCCTGAGCTTCATGAAGAGATTGAAAATCATTAAGAGGAGCCCCAGCTTAGGGGGCACGGAGTCCCTCATCGTGCTACCCGCCAAGTCGGCATCGCAGTTCATAGAGAGCGAGTACAGGCAGAAACTGGGGATAACGGAGAACTTGGTGAGGCTCTCGGTAGGACTGGAGGACGTCAACGATATAATAGAAGACTTGGCGCAAGCGTTGAACTATTGATGGGTGCGCGAAAGGCTTTGGCGGAAGCGAGTAAGTCGCCGAGGCCTAAGCGGCTGTTAGGCGCTTCCCCGCGAGTCCTAAAGGCCTCGCGCCCTAAAGCCCGCATCAAGACTTAAATTGCCCGACTTTAGGCCTATACTCATGAGCCCCCTACCGAGCATATCTCTGAGCTCTATGCTCATCTTCATAGCTGGATTGGCGTTGACTTTTGCCATCTCCTATGCCTTGAACCTTCTCTTGAGCAGGTTCTTCGGCGCGCTCGTCAAGGCACAGCCAAGGTTTGAGACCGTATACAGGTTTGTCAGGAGGTTGATCGTGGGTCTCGTGGCGGTGATCGGCGTCATGGCAACCACGTTCACTGCCTTCCCAGAGGCCGGGGGCCTCATAGCCTCCATCTTCGTAGCAGCTGGCTTCGCCTCGATAGTCATAGGCCTCGCTGCCCAGTCGAGCCTCTCCAACGTA
>CAZLVJ010000073.1:0-4328 GCA_964562935.1 uncultured Nitrososphaerota archaeon | reverse complement strand
GCACTCGTCGCATGGCAGGCCAGCTGATAACCTCGCGTCGGTTATGTCTCCACCACAATTGGGGCAGAGGCTCTTGAATATCGCATGCATCGTCCTGCTCGAAATCCCAGAAAGGCCGGAGGTTATTTAACCTTGCTCAGCCCCAAGGTCCTCCACGTCCTCTATGTACATCAGGTTGAAGCCCAGCTCCTTCATGAATCGCATCCTCGCCCTGACCCTGGCGGTGCCGTACTTCACGACCACCCTAGCGTCGATGGCATTGCCCTTGAGCGACGAGTAGTCGTAGGGGCCCAGGCCCTTTCCCTCAATGGAGCTCGCGTCTAAGCAAACCTCGACCTTCTCCCTGAATGGCTGTAGGGACATGACCTTCTCGATGGCCTCCTTGACGGCTCTGAGCACGTCCTCCCTATTGGCTATGGGGAGGCCCACGAATTGATGGTACAGCGCACCTAGGGCTATGCCGGCCTCGAAAATCGCCCTCTCCCTGTCAGTTACCGAGGGGTGGAAGTACTTCTTTGCAGGGTCTTCAGAGCTCACGTGCTTAATCTATCGGTCTAAGCCTTTAAAGTTGCTCTTAGCTCCATGTGCTCCCTCAGAGCGGCCACTCTGAGGTCCCTCAGAAGCTCTTTGACTAGCTCTTCGGTGTGATGAGGCATCAGGACCACTCTCAGGTGGGTCGGGAACTCCGACAACAGCCACCCTAGCTTCCTCATCCTAAGCGAGAACTCCCTAACGCTAATTCGCTTGGCCCTGACGCCAACTATGTTCATTACCGGCTTCATCAAAAGCTCCAGCCCCTCCTCTTTCTCCACACCTCTCACAAGCATCTCCGTTAGCTTCATGCACTTGCTCACGATCTCTCTGTAACCCCTCCTCCCCAAGACCTTTAAGAGGATCCAGACGGCCGCTATAGGCCCTCCAGGCCTCGTGCCAGTTATCGTGAAGCTCCTCACCCCTCCTCCAGCCAAGTAAGGAGTCTCAAAGGTTATCGGCTTGACGAGCTCCTCGTCCCTGAAAAGTATGCCCCCTGCTGGTATCGGGGCCAAGCCCATCTTGTGGGGGTCGACGGTGATGGAGCAGACGCCGTCCAACTTGAAGTCGAACTCGGGAACTTCATACCCTAACTCCTTGAGGAATGGCAGGATCATGCCGCCAAAGGCTGCGTCCACGTGGAGGTAGACGTCGTTCTCCAACGCCAGCTCGGCGAGCTCCTCTATGGGGTCCACGGCCCCCAAAGCCGTCGTCCCAGCTATGCCCACTATGGCGGCCGTATCGTTCGTTATGTTGCGCCTGACGAAGTTTACGTCGACCGTGAAGTCGCTCCTAAGGGGGGCCTCGACTACTCTAAGCCCCAAGAGGTTCACGGCCTTGTAGAAGGAGACGTGGCAAGAAGCTGGCACTATCACCTCGCGCCTTTTCGTGTAGTTTCTAGCGGTCCAGAGGGCGAGTATGTTGGCCTCCGTGCCGCCAGAGACTATAGCCCCGACGGCCCTCGGGTTAGAGAGAAGAGCCCCGAGGTCTTGGATGACTTCTCTCTCTAGCCTCGCCATGCCCTCCCACACGCCAGAGTCTCCGACGTTGCCCTCGATGCCGATCAAGTAAGCGATCTTGGATATCGGGAGGGGCTTGGAGCACATGGAGCCGAGGGCTCTAAAGGTAAACCTCTTAACGTCTTCCTCGACTATCCTCGCCAGCTCTTCTAGCGCCGTCTTGGGGTCGTAACCCTCCTCCCTCATACTGGGTCCTCTTTCAAAGACCGAAGAACGAGCTAGTTAATTAAGCGCGTTAAACTTTAAAAGCCTTATGTAAATATTCCCCCTTCCTAGATATCTGTATATATTCCGATAGATATCTGTCCTACTCATATCAACGACTTTGACGTCAGTAACGCTGAGTACTAAGCCAAGCTTTAAACTGGTCGACGATATTCTTCCTTGCTAGGGTATGACGGTTAAAGCAATGGTTCTGGGGTCAGGTAGAGAGGTTGGAAGAACCTGCGTAGTGATAAAGGGTGAGAGTGCGTCGTTGATGTTGGACTGCGGCATGCATCCAACGGCCACGGGCCTCGAAGCGATCCCGAGGCTGGATCTGGTCGACGTGGGATCTATAGACAACGTCGTCTTGACGCACGCGCACTTGGATCACGGCGGAGCAGTGCCAAGGATCTTGAAGCTCGGCTTTAGGGGCAAGGTCATAACAACTCTGCCCACGGCGGCTCTCGTGGGGATGATGTGGAGGGATCAGCTGAGCATAATGAAGAGGGAGTGGCCCGAGCACTCGAGGTTATGGGACTTGAAGGAGATGAACTTAGTGCTCGCGAAGCACATAAAATACGTGACTTATGAGGAAGAGGTGACGCTCTCCGGTGGCGCGAGGCTGGCATTGCACGACGCCGGGCACATACTCGGCTCCTCCTTCGTTGAGCTCGAGATCGACGGCCTGAGGATAGGCTACACCGGCGACCTTGGCACTTCCTCGAACCACCTCCAGTACTGGGACGCAACGCCATTAAAAGGAGTTGACGTGCTCTTTTGCGAGTCGACCTACGGCGGTGTGGAGAGGAGGGGGAGGGAGGCCCTAGAAAGGGAGCTCGTGGACGCCGTCAGGTCGACGCTCGAGGGCGGGGGCAAGGTCCTCATCCCAGCGATGTCGGTCGGCAAGGCTCAGGAGATATTGCTGGCACTTAAGAGGCACGAGACAAAGTTGCCCGACGCCCCCCGTGGTCCTTGACGGAATGGCCTTTAGGGCCACGAGGATATACTCCCAATTCATAATGTACATGAGCGACAGTATAAAGAGGGCGCTTATAATCAACGGCCAAGACCCTTTCGACTGGGAGAGGTTGCTCCAGCCTAGGACCCTAAGGAGGAGGCGCGAGCTCGTCGAAGGCAAGGACCCCTGCATATTCGTAGCCCCTTCCGGCATGCTCAAGGGAGGGTGGAGCCAGTGGTATTTGGCCAAGCTGGCTCCGAGCCCCGAGAACGCCGTCGTGGTGTGCGGCTACGTGGACCCCCAGACGCCCGCCAGCGAGCTCGTCTCGGGCGCCAAGGAAGTAGAGATCTTGGACTTCGTAGCTCGAGGGAGGGTCAAGGTCCGGGTGAATTGCAAGGTCTACCACGTGGAGATATCGAGGCATGCCATGCATTCAGAGCCCTGCAAGTTCATAGCCACGGTCAAGCCCGAGACTTTAGTGCTCTTGCACGGCGAGAAGGAGAACATCAATAAGCTCATTGACTCCATTGGTGGCTACGCTGAGAGGGTAGAGGTCCCGGAGAACGGTTCGACAATAGACCTGAGGTTAAGTTAAAAAGTATAAGTGCTACAGCAAAGCAGTTAAGCCCAACAACAGCAATAATGGTGCAGTGGTGTCCTGTTTTGCGAGTCTCCGAGTACATGAGCTCGCCTGTAGTCACGGCCAGAATGACCGACAACCTAGCCTACGTCAGGAACCTGATGCTAAAGCACGGCATAAGCAGGGTCGTCATAGTCGACGAGTCCCTCAAGCCGATAAGCATCATCACCAAAGGGGACATGATAAGGGTCATGATCTCCAAGGAGTGGAGGGACAGGCCGCTGGAGTCCATCTATGTGAGCGACGTCAAGGGGTCCACCGAGCTGAAGCTCGCGACGCCTAGGATGACCGTCGAGAGGGCCGCTAGGATAATGATTAGGAACCTGATAAGCGGTCTTCCCGTCGTCTCCCCAAGCACTAAGGATTTGCTGGGCATAATCACCAAGACGGACCTCTTGGAGGCCTTCGTCGACGGCTACGGCGGGGCATATAAGGTGGGCGACTTGATGACCAAGCATCCGATAACAGTCAAGAGGACCCACACGATCTTTAAGGTCCAAGAGCTCTTGGCCAAGTACAATATCTCTAGGGTCATAGTCGTCGAGGACGACAGGCCCGTGGGCATCATAACCGAGACCGACGTGGTCTTCAGCAAGCAGGCCAAGTCTCTACTGGCCAAGGACAAGTTCATAAAGCAGAGGGTAAGGAGCCATAAGGGCGGGGAGACGGTCATTAGGGTCTACACGGTCCCTATAGCCGAAGACGTCATGACTCCGAACCCCTACGTCGTGGAGGTTGACGAGGACGCGGCCAAGGCGGCCTCCGTAATGCTCGAGCACGGCATCAGCGGCCTTCCAGTCGTAAAAGAAGGCAACCTCGTCGGCATAATCACCAAGACGGACCTCGTTAGAGGAATTGCCGGGGCCGTCGCGAGGTAGCGGGCTGAATTGAGGATCGCCGTCTACGAGCACTTCAGCGCGATAGGGGCCTTCTACAGCCCAGTCTGGATCGAAGGAGATGCTATGCTGAAGGCCGT
>CAZLVJ010000072.1:0-4358 GCA_964562935.1 uncultured Nitrososphaerota archaeon | reverse complement strand
CTATCGATTTTCTCTAGGCGCTCTTTAAGTGCCAATCTATGGTCGCCCTCAGCCCTGTCTCGATGTCGAAGCGCGGAGCCCAGCCTAGGAGCCCGTTGCCCTCGCTAATGTCCGCCCAGCTCATCGTAAAGTCTCCCGGCCTCTTTTTACCCTCAAACTTTAATCCTACTCCTCGCACGCCCATGATATCGATGATCATCTCAACCACGTCCCTTATCCTGTACGCCTTGCCCGAACCTAGATTGAAGACCCCCGTTATCGGCGTCTCGATGGCTATCCTAAACGCTTCAAGCACGTCCTCTATGTATATGAAGTCCCTGACCTCCCCCGTGCCCTGTAGCGGAATCGGGTTGTGCCCAGCCAATATCTTCCTGATGATGTCTGGGATGACATAGGACCTATAACATTCAGGCCCATACACATTAAATATCCTGAATATGACGTGTGATGGGCAAAAATACTGAACTATGCGCTCCCCGAGCAACTTGGTTAGCCCATAAACGTTCACTGGGTTTAGCGGGTGCGTGACGGGCGTCGGCACCTTTACGGGCTCGCCGTAGACTGCCGAGCTCGATGCGAACACGAGCTTGCAGCTCAGCTTGCTACACATCACAGCAACGTTTAGAGTCCCCTAACGTTTGTCTCGAAGCAAAGATCTACATCCTCTTCGCACTGAGGGATCGAGGCTATGGCCGCCAAGTGCACGACTACGTCCGGCTTTAAAAGCTCGAAAATCTTTTTGAGTTCTTCAAATTTCCTTATGTCCACCCTTTCGTCTGCTTTGCTTGACGCTATGTCTACGTTGAACACCTGGTGGCCTCTATCTAAAAGATGCTTGGTCAGGTGATGCCCTATGCTTCGAGATTGTGATAATTGATAAGGCTAATATGTAGGTTAGTAGGGCTGTGAAGAACCCCCTATTCGCTTTAATTTCCGCCTTCACCTCATATAAGGCTCTCAACAAAAACCTACAACCAAGGCCTGAGAGCTCTCTAGCCGAGCACAGACCTTTAAGCACGCTCCTACATCCTATTGCCACGCTTTTCTCCTCCACATGCTAACACCCACATGCGCACAGCATAGCTCCTATCTCACATCAGGGTTCCACATAAAAGCGATGCGCTGCAGATCGCTGGCAGTGCTATTACTGCGTCAGGGTCCAGCGCGCCTCAACTTCAACAAGAAGTGGATGTAATTGACCACCTCTTTTAGGCTCAACTTGCTCTTGCCCCTTCGCCTGGACGTGAAAGTATATGGCACCTCGGCTATGGAGCTGTAGCTTGCCCTAGCTAGAACTTCAAGCAAGACCTTGAAGCCCGAGGGGTTGAGGGCCCTCAAGCCCCTCACGAGCTCCTTCTTGACCAAGAAGAAGCCCGAGATGGGGTCCTTAACGCTCCTAGTCCTTGGCAACAAGAGGTGCACGAGGGCTATGGCCCCTCTCGATATGAGCTTCCGGATTGGGCTCCAGCCCCTAACTCCGCCACCTTTTACGTATCTGGAGGCGATAACGATGTCGTGACCCTCCTCAATCTTCTCGAGCATCTTTGGGAGGAGCTCTGGCGGGTGCTGGAGGTCGGCGTCCATGACTGCTATCAAGTCGGACTTAGCCAGCTCGACGCCGTCCAAGACGGCCGACGTCAAGCCCATCCTCCTACCGCGCTTGTAGACCTTCACTTCCTCGCCCCCGAGGGCTTGAGCGAGAGAGGCCGTCCCGTCCGGGCTGTTGTCGTCGACGACGATGACCTCGTGGGGGATCCCCTTCAAGGAATCCTCGATCCTCTTGAAGAGCTCGGGAATGTTTTGGGCCTCGTTGTAAGTCGGAACTACTATCGAGAGCTTCAACCTCATCACCACCTCCCGATCAACAGGGCCCCCGCTATGATCAGCAGTATCCCTATCCACTCCGTTAACGTTGGCCTCTCCCCCAAGACCAACGTGCACGCCAAGACAGTCGCCACGGCCCCCAGCGACAAGAAGAACCTCCCAGCCAACACCCCCATTTGCCTCAGCACCGCGTAGCTCAGCAGCGCCGCTACAAACGCAGTCCCCATCGCCAATACAAACCACTTATTGAAGACTAGCTCGAGGAGGAAGTCCAGCTCAAGTCGAGGGTCCCCCAGCTCTCTCACGCAATGGCCCCAGAATATCGCGTTCAGCGCCGATAGCAGCGCTATCACTACGCCCAAAATCCATAGGCCCGGGTCCACGACCTCTTTTAAGTAATGGCAATTGCTTAAAAGCTTTCGCGCGAGCTGGCTGGCGCGGGGCCCTTAGAGGCGAGCGTTGCGAGCCCTTTTAAAGCCGGAGGCGAGCAGAGGGCCCTTAAGCCTAAGCCCAAGCCCCTCAGCGGCTAGCCATCGCCTCACCCCGCTTCGCACCCCCAGAGATTTCTGGGGTAGAGCGTAGTGATGGAAACCGAAGGCCTTGCCCTCAGGCCATTGGATGGGCCTTGGGGCGCCACTTGAATTCCACCTCAAGGCCACCTCAAGGCAACCTCGTGCCTCGCATTCCCAGAAATTTCTGGAAGTGGGATAGTGTGATGGGGGTCTGAGGGCCTAACCTTCAGTCTCCATTCGTGAAGCATCCTTGAGGCTTGTCATTCTACGAGAGGCTTCTCTTGCAATCAGTATGACGCCAATACCTAAAGGCCCTCCTTAGCTCTGGCTTCACTTTGGGCTCCCAATTTTCGTCCTTGTGAGTGAAGACTATCGGCTTTCCGCAATACCTGCACGGAACTTCGAAGAGGGCTACGTCGCCTTTGTACTTATGAATATCCCTTACGTGGATCCAAGTTAGAAGCGGTTCATTAATGAAGTCTTTAATCGCCTTGGCGTACCCCTCATCTTCCATGCGCTCAACGGCCTTCTTGAGATCGTTGGCGAACTTCAAGATGAAGTCCTTGACCGTCATGTTGTGGGCTGTGGCCAACTTGTCCAGGACCTCATACTCCTCCTTCTTGAAGTAGAACTTGACCTCCTTGTGCCGCTTCCTCCACCTGTCTATGTACCTCTCCTTCTTTTTCTTCTGTTTGGACGCCCCGGACAGCTCGGACGCGCCCCTTCACAACCCTACTATTTCCCCTATATTGTCTTACTGTTACCCCAATATTCCCCCTGTATTCTCCTACTTGGCCGATGGTCTGGATTTGCGCTCTATCTCTAGTAGCGCAGACTGGCTTGTCAGCAAGCTCGCCAGTAAGCTGACAGGGGGGAGGAGGGGGTTCAGGGTCCCGAGTTTTCGAATTCGAGCCCTACCTCTTCGAATTTAGGAGGGGGATTCAGGGCCAGGGCTCCACAGAGCTCCGGACCTCTTCTCGCTCTCGGCTTGGGACTCATGCCATGCGCCTCCTCGCGAATTGCGAGGCCTCACGACGGCCCTCCTTTGCCTACTAGGCGCCGAGCCCATAACGCTCATTTCGCTTTTCGGAAAACAAGAGACAAAGAACCGCTCTTTGTCTTCGCGAAGCTTATAAGAAGGCAGGGCCTCTCAGAGCTGGAAAGCTCCTCATCGGGGAAGCAGAATGGGGGCCAATAGTAGCTTATGTGCGGGAGCTTATAAACCCAGTCCTCATCACGGGAATCGTCAGAAGCAAAGGAAACCTGCGGTAAGGCTGGGCAGGCTCCAGAGGCTCGTTCTCCTCTACGCCTCCAAGTGTAAGAGGTTCACGGCCTCCGATGTCGTGACGGCCTATTCTCTAAAGCTTCGCTGCGCTCACGCCAACAAGAGGGTCCACGACGCGATTCAGAAGCTCGTAAAGAGGGGCTTCCTTAGGAAGGTCGATAGGGGCGTCTACGAGCTGGTCGTCGACGTGTCGCCCGACATGTTGAAGGTCGAGGACGTCGAGAGCTCGATGGGAGAAGTGAAGGAAAACCTTCCCCCGCGCTCGTCGCTAGATCGACGCTCGTCGCTAGGTCTAAGCGCGGAGAGCGTAGAGGTGGAAGGCCTAGGAGGGCCCTCAGGATCCACGCGATGGGGGTCGAGGGCTACTTGGAGCTCTACGAGGGCCTCTTGTTGATCAAGCCCTTCGTGGACCTGGCCCTCAGGGGCTTGGAGAGGTACCTAATTGGCTTGGGGGTCTCCAAGCACTTCATTAGGAGGCTCAAGAGGGAGTACAGGCGCCTCTACGACCCTCAGGGGGTCGTTATTGGAGGCCACGTGAAGTACAACTGCAAGTCTGAGCTCTTAACTGACGTGTGCGGGGGGCTTCGTCTACGAGGTGGGCGTAGACATCGCCAACGGCTTAGAGCTCCCCAAGCTCTTCATGAAGGTGTACACAGACACCATCACCTACGACGTACCGCTCATTAGCTATGTCGATTACGTCCTTCTCCATCCTTATCGCGCTTGGGAACTCGGTG
>CAZLVJ010000071.1:0-4453 GCA_964562935.1 uncultured Nitrososphaerota archaeon | reverse complement strand
TCCTCAGCACCTCTCTGGCGGAGTAGCAGTCGATCACCACCACCCTCTTGGGCTCAAACCTCACGAAGGCCCAGTTCTTCACGAGCGTTGCCCCTCTTGCCCCTTGCCGAGCCACTTGAAGAGCCCCTCCGGCTTCGGCCCCCTCTTCCTAGGGTTAAGCACAACGTCTTCGAGGAACCTGTCCCTGACTGGCTCGTAGACCTCCTTAAAGAACCTCTGCTGGTCGAGGAGCATGTCTCTGTCGAAGCACTTCAAGTACTCGAGGGCCGCCTGCCAAGCCCTCTCGTAGGGCACCACACCCTCTACGTGTTGCGCTATCTGCCTGTCGTAATCCTCGGGTCTCTGCTCCTCCCCTCCTATTGTGAACCAGCCCCTCTCAGACACGAAGGCCGTCTCGTCGCCCACTTGGACGGCCCCCTCCTCCCTGCCCTCTGCTGAGGGCCTTGTGGCCTTAGAGGTGGCAACCCTCCTGGATGCTATCTCCCTCGCGTGCCTCTTCGCCCAAGCGTAGAATATGGCCCTGTTTAAGCCGAAGGACTTCGCCCTCTCCAGGTCCCCCGTCAGCAGGTAGTAGCGGGCCGCCTGTAGCAACCCCATGACCTGGAAGCGGCCCACCCTCCCCCTCTTCTCGACCTCTACAGGCTTGGGGGCGGCAATGACGGTCCTCCCCCTCTCCTCCACGGCCCCAGGCCAGCCCCTGTACCCGCCCACGGCCTCGATCGCCTTGAGGGCTGCCTCGTCCCCCTCTCCCTCGACGTACTCCCTCCACCTCTCGTCGTGCTTGAAGCCCTCAGGCCTAGCCCACTCGACCTCGAAGCTGTCTAGGGCCGTTGGCTTGAAGCACACGCAGCACAGGTCTCTCCCCCTGTGGAGCGATAAAGGGGCTGTGAAGACCCTCTTCAGATCGATTTCGTTCTCCACCTTGAGCCCGCTCGACCTCGAGGCCACGTCGAGTATCCTGCTCCTGCACCTCTCCAAGACGTAGTCCACTAGCGAGTAGGCCACGTCGAGGGGGTTGTGCTTGGAGAGCACGTCGCTCGAGAAGCACCTCTCGTGGACGTGGACGTGGGCCCCCTCGCCGCTCCACTTCACGAAGACAGACCTCGCGATCCCCAGCTTCTCGAGCTCGTCGACTATGATCCTGGCCACCTCCACCACGTCCCTCCACCTCTCGAGCTCTCCGTCGACGTCCCACACCGGGGAGGCGTAGGCTATGTTCTCGCGTACCTCTAGGTCGAGCCTGGACGCCAGCCTGCCGTAGACGTTCACGGAGCCGTAGACGGCTCTGGGCCTGACGCCCTTAAACTGCTTGATCAGATCCTCCACGTCTCGAGGGTTGTCGATCCTGAGGGGCCTCCCGTCCCTCCAATATCTCAAGAACACCCTGCTCCCGAGGGCCCCTCCCTCGAGCGCAACCCACCTACCCCTGCAGTAGTCCGCCACCTCCCTCTTGACGACCTCCTTTGAGTAGTGGCGCTCGACGACCTCGTAGTCCACGTAGTAGCACCCGCGAGATGCTTTGGGCTAGAACCGACATAAACTTGCGCGAGGCTCGAGAGCCGTCAGCTCACGGCCGGTGACGCCCCAGCCATCAATAACTTACTACAACGAGCCTTGAAAGGGCTTGACGAGCAAGCTTTATAAGGCCCCCGTCGAGCGAACTCCAAGGCAGGTGCTGGGGATGTCCGGTGATCTAGTTTACCTCGGCTAAAGACCTAGCGCCCCTCCAGCTCAAGAGGCTCGCGTGGACGATAAGGCAGGCCTCCAAGAGCCCCTTGTACTCCAACAAGCTTAGGGGAGTAAGCGTCAACTCCATCGAGGACCTCGCGAAGCTCCCCTTCACGACTAAGCGGGACCTCTTGGCGGCATACCCCTACGGCGCCTTGGCGGTAGCCCCGAGCGACGTGTACCTGATACTCTCCTCGTCGGGCACGACCGGGAACCCGATACTGACGTTCTACACCGAGGCGGACTACAGGCTCTGGATGGAGAGGCTTGTGAGGAACCTCAAGCTCGTGGGGATAGGCAAGGGAGACGTCTTCGTTAACACGTCGAATCAAGGGATGTTCACCGGCAGGGGCTACAGCGAGGCGGCGTCGCTGGCTGGAGCGGCGTCGATACCAGTCGGCCCGGCGTCGCCCGAGAGGCACCTCAAGCTCATGGCCGAGCTGGGCGTGACCTCCTTCCACGCCATCCCCTCCTTCGCGCTCAAGATGGCTAACTTGGCCAGGGACTCCGGGCTGGTGGACAAGCTGAGGCTCCGGAAGGCGGTTATAGGGGCCGAGACGTGGAGCGAGGCCACTAGGAGGAGGATAGAGGAGTCCCTGAACTTGGACGCCTACGACAACTACGGAGTCGCCGAGCTTGGAGGCCCGGGCTTAGCGATAGAGTGCTCTGAGAAGGAGGGCATGCACGTCTGGGCGGACCACTACCTGATAGAGGTCGTGGACCCCGAGACGGGCGAGCGCGTGGGCGAGGGCGAGGAGGGCGAGCTCGTCGTGACCACCCTCACTAGAGAGGCCATGCCGTTAATAAGGTATCGCACGGGTGACGTCGTCAAGTTGCTCCCGAGCGACTGTCCGTGCGGTCTCGAGACGCCCAAGATATCTAGGGTGAAGGGGAGGATAGACGAGATGGTCAAGGTCCGTGGGATAAGCCTCTACCCCAAGATAGTAGAGGAGGTCACCTCCAGCATGCCGGAGCTCACGGGGGAGTTCCAGATAGTCCTCTCGGGCATAGACGACGTGACGGTGAAGGTCGAGGTGAAGAGGTGGGTCAAGGACGTCGACAGGGTCGTGAGCGAGCTCAAGGGGAGGATAAAGGAGCTGACGTTGCTCAGCGTGGCCGTGGAGCCCGTGGAAGAGGGAGGCATAGTGTATCAAGGGAAGGCGAAGAGGGTCGTGGACCTTAGGCAACTGTAGCTCCGCTCTAACGTCGTGAAACGTTACTGATCCCTCTTGGACCGTTTCCGCCTCGGACCTCTAGCAAATTTTTTACTGCTCTCATAGACCACTTATTTTAAGGCCTTTGGAGGGTCTACATTGGAAGTACTGGGCCTGGTGTCAAAGAAGAGGAAGGTCGGCAAGGACGACTTCTACAAGAAGCTCGTCTACGGCAAGGGGGCAATTTATGGCGTCGAGAGGGACGTGCTGGTCAGCGCGGTGAACAACCTAGCCCTCGAGATCTCCTCGACGCCCTTCGGCCTAGCGTGCAAGGCCCTCTCGACCACTGCCAAGAAGGACATCGGGAGCATAGTAGTCCTGAGCGAGGTGAAGCCCTTAGCCAAGGAGCTCAGGGAGCTGTTCGTCCAGACGGGCCTAGCGGCCGACGACGTTTTAGACCTCCCCCACGCCAAGGACATCTTCACGTCGAAGAAGGCCAAGAGGTCTGTCGTCTACAGCCACATAAGGTCTACGGTCGAGTGCTTCCTGCTGAGCTCGGTGCTCAGAGGCGACGTCCCCCAGCCCTTGGCGGACAAGGTCTTGGAGGCGGCGCTAATGGTCCAGCCCTCGATAGTGAGGGCCGTCGAGAAGGCAAGCAAGGAGGGCTCGCCCGTCTGGAGCGTGGCTTGGAGCGCCCTCTCATCGATCAAGCCACTCGTGGACCTGCAGGGCATACCGCTCCTGCTATCGGCCCTGCCTTACGCGGCCCAGCAGGCCAAGCTGACGGCCGCCTACATGTACATGAAGAAGAGGCTCCAGATAGACATAGACGCCCTCCTCGCCCAGTCGGTCGTGAAGCCGAAGTAGCCGCTCTGAAAGGGCTCAGTGGCTTGTAGAGGACGACTAAAGCGCTAAGTAGGAGGAGCTCCTGAGCTCGACTTCTAGGTTTAAATAATTGATGGAGCGAGTCCAGTGTCGTGGACCGGAGGGGCCACGCGGGCCTTACGCTCGTCGTCGCCAGCTTGATAGCGCAAGCCCTCGGCCTAGCGCTACAAGAGGGCCTGCTCTTCATCTCGCTGTCTGCAGTCTTCTCGGCCCTCCCCGACATAGACCTGAGGCTCGAACTGAGGCACAGGAGGTACACCCACAACCTGCTCGCGGCCCTGCTCGCCAGCGCGCTAATCGGCATGGCCACGAGCCAAGCTGGCTTGGGCTTTACAATGGGCTTCGCCACGTGCCTGTTGGGATGCCTCTGCCACATACTTGGTGACCTCTTGACGCACATGAGCTTCCCGCCCCTCTGGCCCTTCGTTAAGAAGGAGGTGAGCTTGAGGTTGTTTAGGTCGAGCGACAGGGCAGTGAACTCGGCGTTCATGGCCCTCGGCTCCTTGGCCCTCATAGCCTTCATATTTAAAAACCTAGGCTAAACCCTCAGATGGGGACTCGTCGAGCTTAACCTCGCTCACTGAGGGCGAGTTGGTTCCCCTTGGGCAAGCCCAAGACCGCTAAGGCCAGGCTGAGCTTCTTGGGCAGGCACATAATGATGAAGAGGGAGTACGCCGAGCTAGTGC
>CAZLVJ010000070.1:0-4466 GCA_964562935.1 uncultured Nitrososphaerota archaeon | reverse complement strand
CGTCTACGACATAACCAACAAGCCCCCAGCTACGATAGAGTGGGAGTAGAGGGCGCGACTCCGCGCCTCATGCTACGAGAAGACCTGGCAACTCCTTGCCGAGTCAGTCCTCGTCAATGGCTGATCCGATGGCGTGTCTTGTCGAGATCGTGTCCCCGATTATCGCCTGGCGAGCTTCACGAAGTTCCTGAGGATCGCCAACCCGTGGCCACCGCTTTTCTCGGGGTGGAACTGCGTCCCGAACAACGCGGGCTTGACTTCAACTATCGAGGGGAAGTCGCAACCGTAGGTCGTGGTCGCTATCACAACGTCGTCCTTCTTGGGTTTACCTTGTACGAGTGCACGAAGTACATGTAGGCTCCATCTAGGATCCCGTCGATTATCGGACTTCAAGCCCTGACGCTTATCCTGTTCCACCCCATGTGCGGCACCTTAACTGTGCTCGGGAGCCTGTCAACGAAGTCCCCTATCAGGCCCAGCCCCTTCACCCCTCCCTCTTCGCTCCACTCGAAGAAAAGCTGGTGCCCCAAGCATATGCCTAGAAGGGCCTTCCCTTCTCTATCGCCTCGCACAGTGGCCGAAGCACTGGGCCGAGGTTTTGCATGGCGCTCTTGAAAGAGCCCACGCCGGGCAAGACTATTGCGTCCGCCTTCTCGACGTCACCACTGCTCGAGGTTATAATCGGGGCCGCTCCTACCCTCTCTAGGCCCTCTTGATGCTCCTCAAATTGCCGACGCCGTAGCCCACTATCGCCACGTACACCATACTCGACACCAACCAATCACGGCGCCCTTCGGATTAGGAGGTCGCCCTTCTAAGTTCTTTCCCTTAGGAAAGTTTAAAAGTGTAACTGGCAACCAGTGGCCAGGTGAGCTTGCTTGCCGCGTCGTCCGCCTCTCAGGAACTCCGCTTACCTAAACGCCATGTCAACGACCGACACGGCCACGAGGGTCGAGGACGCCAGCCCCGCGAGCGGCATGTGCCCCCTCTGCATTAGGGAGTGCCCGTTCATATGCCAAATCTCGCTATCAGCCTTCAGAGGGCGGGAGGCTCTCTACCCCGACCCCAGCGCGTTCGGCAGGAGCACCGCTGCCTCGGTCAAGGACTACGGCCTAGACTGGTCCCACTTCAACATCAAGGCGAGGCTATTAGGCGCTGAGGGCATAGAGCCCGACCCGGACTTAGCGATCTTCCCGAGCGCGGACGTCGAGACGAGCGTCGGGGGCATACCGCTCAAGGTGCCGTTGGTGATAGGCGCCTACGGGTCGACGGAGGTCGCTAGGGTCCACTGGGAGGGCCTAGCGATAGGCGCGGCCCTCTCGGGGATAATGATAGTAATAGGGGAGAACATCTGCGGCATGGACCCCGAGGCTAAGTTCGAGAACGGAAAAGTGGTCCACTCGCCGGAGCTCAAGAGGAGGGTCGAGGCTTTCAGGAAGTTCTGGGACGGTAAGTACGGCGACGTGGCGGTCCAGACTAACGTCGAAGACCAGCGGTTCGGCGTCGACGTCTACGCGCTCTCGAAGCTGGAGGTCAACGTAATTGAGAGGAAGTGGGGCCAAGGGGCTAAGGCCATTGGCGGAGAAGTCAGGCTGAACAGCCTCGAGAGGGCCCTAGAGCTGAAGAGGCGAGGGTACGTAGTCATACCAGACCCCGAGGACAAGAACGTCCAAGAAGCGTTTAGGCAAGGGGTCTTCAAGACCTTCGAGAGGCATAGCAGGGTCGGGATGCCGAGAGAGAAGGACGTGATTGAGGACTTAGAGAAGCTTAGAGAGCAGGGCGCGAAGAAGGTAGGCATAAAGACCGGGGCCTACAGCGTCGAAGCGGTCGCCTTCACCATGAAGGTGGCCTCGGAGGCGAAGGTCGACTACGTGGTCTTCGACGGCTGTGAAGGCGGCACCGGCATGAGCCCGGTGCCCATGATGAACGAGCAGGGGACCCCGACGGTCTACCTAGAGGCCCAAGTCTTGAAGGGCTGCGAGATATTGAGGAGGAAGGGCAGGCACGTGCCGGACATAGTGATGGCCGGTGGCTTCGTGGACGAGACCCAGATGTTCAAGGCCATAGCCTTGAGCAACTTCGGCTCCGGCCCCTACGTGAAGGCGATACTCATGGGCAGGGCCCCGCTCACGGCGGTCATGAAGGCCTCGTACTTCGCCGAGCTGGCGGAGAAGGGCGCTCTCCCCAAGCACTTCAGAGACCTCTACGGTGACAAGCCCGAGCAGTTCTTCATAACGGTGCCGGAGCTCAAGGTCAAGTACGGGGAGAGGTTCAAGGAGATCCCTTGGGGGGCCATTGGCCTCTACACCTACATAGACAAGATAAAGATCGGTCTCCAGCAGTTGATGGCCGGGGCTAGGAAGTGGAAGCTGAGCTTAATAGACAGGAGCGACCTAATGGCGCTAAGCGAGAGGGCGGCAAAGGTCACTGGCATACCGTTGCCCGAAGAGGAGGGCCAAGTCCTCGAGTACCTGCTCTAGACCCAACCCTCTACACTTTCTTCATGGTCTCCAACGGGACTAGGCAGTGAGGGCCGAAGACCTCGACCCTAACGCCCTCCTCCAAGAGGGCCGCTCCTAGCGTCAAGCCGCCTACCATGCACAAGCCGAAGCGGCCCATGGAGACCGGGACCCCCAGGACGGGTTCGTCTGGCGCCGAGATAGAGAGCACGCCCTTCCAGCCCTTTTCCCTCAATTTCGAGATCGTTTGGACGGTCTTGTCCCTAGCCTCGGCTATTATCTCCCTCATGGCCGCTGGGATAGTCCCTGTCCCGGTCCTCAAGACCCTAGTGACGGACGTCAGCCTGCTACGCACCAGTAGCTCGAGGGGCGGTATCGTCGTCCCCTCATAGGATATGAGCTCCACGAAGCGCAGGGGCCTCTTGTTTACCATTTGAACGAGCCCGCCGTACTTGAAGAAGACAGGAACGCCGGAGCGTATCAGGACCCCGTCTATCGTCAAGTCGCAGACCGTCAAGAGGGCCACCCGGCCCTCCGAGATCGATATCCCGTGGTGCTCCTCGTTCTCCTCTATCACCTTTACGTATGGGGCGAGCAACAGGTCAGCGTCGTTCAGGAGCTCTACGAGCTCCAAGGCCTTGTCGCAGAACTTCTTGTCCATCACCAACACGTTGGCGACCACGCTTCCGGTGTTGGAGTCCGGGTCGTACGTGACCGAGTACGCCATCGATAAGAATCGGGTGGTGACGAAGCCCACCCTCTTGGACACGAGCGCGCTACTCAAGACGTCCAAGCCCCTCTCGGTTATGGCCCTCTTGCCCCTTTGGTCGTGCTTCGAGACCAAGCCCTTCATCTCGAGGGTCTTGAGGTGGTACCTTATGGTCCTCTCGCTGACGAAGACGCCCCTCTTCTCGAGCTCACGCTTGATGAGCGACGAGGACATGGGCTTCGGGGACTCACTCAACGCCTTGAGGATTTCGAGGTCCTTAGGCGATATCTCGTAGGCCTCCACGACTTAGCGACCCTCCGCCGCTACTAGGGGGGACCACGATACGCGCAACCCCTAAAAGGGGGCGGCATTGAGCGCGCACCTCTCAAAGACTGCTAACGAGGTCCTGCACAAATCCCTTTGCCTAAACCCATTTGAGGGACTTAAGCTTAGCGAGCCCGCGAGCTAAAGCCATGATGCTGTGGTTCATAGCGGGGCAAGTAACAGGTATATATGCGTGCGCTCGTATCCTTTCGATACAAAAGTTTGCTAATTTGGTGGTCTTCGAGGAATGGCATCAGAGCTACGAGAGAAGTGCGGCGTTGTCGGGATTTGCTCGATATCGAGGGAGAGAGTAGCGGAGCCCCTCTACAAGGCCTTGTACTCTCTCCAACACAGAGGGCAAGAAGCCGCTGGCGTGGCTATGTTAGAAGAGAGGGGGCTGAGGGTCCACAAGGGACTTGGGCTAGTGGTCAACGTGCTGAGGAATGACGTCTTGTCGAGCTTTAGAGGCTACGTGGGCATAGGGCACGTGAGGTACTCGACGACCCCTGGTGTCACAGTAGAGGACGCCCAGCCCTTCGCAGTCCAGAACCCCAAGTTCTCGTTCGCCCTAGCGTTCAACGGCACCATAACGAACTTCCTCGACATAAGGGAGGAGCTCGCGAAGCAAGGCGTTATCTTCACGACCAACACCGACACCGAGGTCCTCGCCAAGCTGCTGGCAAGGAACTTGGTAGAGTGCGGCATGGACTACGTGGAGGCCTTCAAGCTCACCGCCTCAGAGATAGACGGGGCCTGCTCCCTAGTCCTAGTGAACGAGGAGGGGGAGCTCTACGCATATCGAGACCCCCTAGGTTTCAAGCCCTTGTGCATAGGAAGGGTCAACGACTTGGTGGTCATAGCCTCAGAGACCTGTGCTCTTGACACGCTGGCAGGCCTCGACGGTTGTGTGTACGAACCGGTGAGCCCGGGCGAGCTGGTGAGGGTCTGCGAGGGGAGCGTGGAGAAGGTGAGGA
>CAZLVJ010000069.1:0-4547 GCA_964562935.1 uncultured Nitrososphaerota archaeon | reverse complement strand
CCTCCACGAGATGCTCGGGTACGCTAACGTTAAGATATTCGATGGAGCATGGCAAGAGTGGGTTAGTAGAGAACCGAGAGGGCCAGTAGCCGTCTACGTGTGGGAGTAGCTACTTCGCCCAATATCTAAAAGGCCTTGAGGGCTTCAAAATGCTCAAGGCTCTTAATTTTAGACACAATACTCCACAGGAGAAGACATGACCTTCTTCGTAAGGTCTAAGGACGATATCGGCCTTCAAGGCACCTCTACAGCGCACCTCGTCATGAGCTTGTTGAGCCAGCGAGGCTGGAGGTACAAACTAAGGGTGAGAGTGATGGCTAAAATCCTTGAAACCAACCATAAGCATTTTAGACCCTTAGATGAAGAGCCCTTTTGCACAACTGATGCCTCGTCACTTTGCTGAAATTCCCTACGAGACTGAGGTAGAGAGTACTCAGGCGTCTATGGGGGAGGAGGGGCAAGGTCTTTAGAATGAGCATACCAACGCCTTAAAAGGTAAAGAGGCCCTCTAGCACTTGCTCTACAACCTCGACGATATCTTCAGGGATCGCGACCCTCGAAACGCTTATATAAACTTCATGACCCTCAAAAGTCTCTTGAGGTGCAACTTCTATGGCTCGACATAAGCTCTATGGCTACGCGGGCAGGATTTTGTGGATAGACCTCACATTGAAATCATATAGCATTACTGATACGCCGCTAGACCTCGTAAAGAACTACATCGGGGCGAGGGGTTTCGGAACCAAGATACTTTGGGACCAGTTGAAGCCTGGCGCGGACGCTTTGGGCCCAGATAACAAGCTGATATTTTCCATCGGTCCATTAGCCGCGACGGGGGTCCAGAGCGCAAGTAGGTTCTTCGTCACTTTCAAGTCCCCGCTCACCGGGGGTTATTTCAGGAGCGTCGGCGGAGGACAGTTTGGAGCTGAGATGAAGTTCGCGGGGTACGACGCCATAGTCATTGGAGGACGTGCTGAAAGGCCCACTTACCTATGGATTCATGACGACGTAGTCGAGTTCAAGGACGCCTCACACGTGTGGGGGGCCGTGACGACGCATGCGACGGAGCACTTAATCGATGAGACGGATCGCAACGCAAAGCTCGTCGTCATAGGCCCTGCGGGAGAGAGGCTCGTCAGGTACGCGTCCATACAGACGAACGACAACAGGAGCGCAGCCCGAGGCGGCGGAGGTGCTGTCATGGGGTCCAAGAACCTCAAAGCTGTAGTCGTCAGGGGCTCCAAGAAGCCAGAGGTTTTCGATAGAGACGAGCTCAACAGGTTAGTCAAGGAGCAGATAGACATCTACGTCAAGAACCCCGCCTTTGAGGGGTTCAGGCAGCTGGGGACGAACGGCATAATATACCTGTTCTATACGTTGGGGCATTACCCCACGTACAACTTTAAACAGCTGGAGCTAGAGAACGTCGAAGTCTTCAGGCCAGAAGATCTGCTCCCCTACGTCGTCAAGAGGGGCGGGTGTTACGCCTGCGCCATGGGTTGCTGGCAGTTCTTCAAGTCCGTTAAGGGTCCCTTTGCGGGCATTATATGGGACAAACCCGAGTACGAGACTCAGTGCACCCTGGGAAGCCTGATCGGCTTGACGCACCGCGAGGCAATAATGTACGCTAACATGTTGTGTGACCTCTATGGCCTGGACACGATATCGGCGGGCGTGACAATAGCCTTCGCGTATGAGCTTTACGAGAAGGGAATTTTGACGAAGAGAGAGACTGATGGGCTGGACCTCAGGTGGGGCGACCCCGAGCCAGTCATTGAGCTGATAAGGAAGATAGCGCTTAGGGAGGGCATAGGCGACGTGCTGGCTGAGGGGGTTAAGAGGGCGGCAGAGGCCATTGGGCGCGGGGCGGAGAGGTACGCGATGCACGTTAAGGGGCTCGAGCTTCCAGCTTACGATCCAAGAGCTGCTAAAGCGCACGGGCTAAACTTCGCGACCTCAAACATAGGCGCGAGCCACATGTACGGTTGGTCAGGTCCCGAGCTGATCGGCTTCCCGGAGAAGGTGGATCCACTCGCCGTGGAGGGCAAGGCAACTCTTTGCAAGAGGGTGCAGGACGAGATGGCTCTATACGAAGCAGCTGGCATTTGCCAGTTCCCAATGTCGAGCGGCATGGTGCCTCTGGACCTGCTATCGAGAATGCTCCACGCCGCTACGGGAGTAGAGGAGTTCAAGAGGCCGGAGTACCTCGTCATGGTGGGCGAGCGAATAGTCAACCTCGAAAGAGCCTTCAACGTCAGGGAGGGCTTCTCTAGAAGAGACGACACGTTGCCAGAGAGGTTTCTTCGAGAGCCCTACCCCAGAGCGCCGGCGAAGGGGCAAGTGTTTGAGCTAGATAAGCTATTGGACGATTACTACGTTGCTAGGGGTTGGGAGCCCAAGACCGGCGTGCCAACGAGAACCAAGCTAGAGGAAGTGGGGCTAAAGGACGTCGCAGATGAACTTGAGAAGTTGGGCAAATACATCATGTGAGAGCGTAAGCCATGAGGGTACTCGTGGAGTTTGCGTGGTCTCTGGCCGAGAAAGTCGGTAAGAAGTACATCTGGCTCGATGTAAAGGGCGAAGAGCTGGATCTCCAAGATATTTTTTCAAGAATCCTCCCCTCTATTTTGGGGGAGGACTTAGGAAAGGCGCTTCACGACCTCCTTTTAAATAGAGGAGCCTTCGTGGTTGTAAACGGCATCATGGCTAAGGACCTTAAGGTAAAGGTCAAGGACGGTGACAAGATCTTACTTCAGCCCATCGCTTCGGGGGGCTAGAAGAACTAGTTAGACCGTGGCTCAACGAGCGAGCTTCTTCAAAGTAGTTCCTCAGCCCCACGCATCTGTCAAGGACGGGTCGTCATCCGCGCGACAGTCGAATGAAGAGGGCTTCGTCTTCAATTTAATTTCTCAGATGGGGGGTGAATAGTGGACCGCTACATGTTCGCAGAAGCACTAGGGAGGATCACTCAAAGAGTTAACATAGAGCTTGGAGACGGTAAAGATGGGTAGAGGAGGTCGGTCGATAAGGGTGCTTAGAGAATCACTATTGCGGTTCAGGAAGCTCGTGCAGGCAAACTTACGAATAGATAGGCCCCCCACAAGGCATAAAAATTTTCTAAAGGAAGCTAATAATTGGGAGTGGACAATGAGGGCTATGAGGTTAGTAGACATAGGAAGATTGGAGCTAATGGAGGTCGACGTCCCAAAGGTTAAGGACTTTGAGGTCCTTGTCAGAGTGAGAGCAGCTGGCGTGTGTCATACCGACGTTCATATAAGGAGCGGATACGTCGGCGGAATGAGCATAAAGGATCTAGGGTTCAAGCTCCCCTACACGCCGGGTCACGAAATAGCAGGCGTGGTCGAGGAGATGGGAGGAGAGGTCCATGGTCTTAGTAAAGGCGACGTCGTTGTCGTATACCCATGGATAGGCGACGGCGTGTGCTATTATTGTAAAATAGGAGAGGAGCACCTCTGCGACAACCCGAGGCAACTTGGAATTCACGTAGACGGCGGTTTCGCGGAATACGTTAAGGTCCCGCATTACAAGTACTTGCTCAAGATCAGTAACCTGTCTCCTATAGACGCTGCCCCCTTGTGTTGCGCTGGCGTGACGTCATATAGGGCTGTGAGGAAGGCAGGCCTCGACCCCTCGAAAACTCTCGCGGTGATAGGTGCTGGCGGCGGGCTCGGGACCATGGCGATCCAAATAGCAAAAGCTGTTGGAATGGCCGTGATAGGAGTAGACGTCAGGGATGAGGCGCTAGACGCCGCTAAAAAAGCTGGGGCTGACTACGTAGTAGACGGGAGGAGCGGCAACGTCATCGAAGAAATAAAGAAATTGGCTGATGGCAGGGGTGCCGATGCCATCATCGATTTCACCAGCTCAGAGAGGACTTTGTCTACTTATCCCAACGCCTTAGCCAAACGCGGCAAGTACATAATTGTTGGCTTTCACGGAGGAGAGCTAAAGTGCCCCAGTGCTTTCGTGATCTTCAATGAGGCAGAGTTCATTGGAAGCTTCATCGGCAACTTGGCCGACTTCATCAATATAGTGAACTTAGCAGAGAGGGGCAAGGTCAAACCCATGATTACTAAGGTTATGCGGCTTGAAGACGCGAATGAGGCCATAGACAACTTAGAGCATGCCAAAGTAGTGGGTAGACAGGTTCTCGTCCCCTAAATTTTTCTTAAAATAAAGCAAAGTTTCGAACGAGATCCACGAGAATCCCTCAACGTGACTGCGACTTTGGTGGTGTGCCCTTTACAAGGTCTTCTTCCTTGCCTTCCCTTGCCTCAAACAGGGCCTAGACATTTTTATGCACGTGCCTGCTCACATAACCCTTGTCCACAACTTTTATAAGTTTTAACAGAAGAATAATTCAAAAAGCCTTAGTAGGTGACGTCCTTGATCTCGGAGAAAAAAGCCATTACGAAGCTTCAGGCCGCCGTAATAGCCGTCGTAGTGATAGTGGTCGTGGCAGCCGCCGTCGCGTACTACTACATGACGCTTCCGGCCCCTACCCCTACTCCAGCGCCAACCACGCC
>CAZLVJ010000068.1:0-4676 GCA_964562935.1 uncultured Nitrososphaerota archaeon | reverse complement strand
CAACGCCGACGGCCTCGGCAGGTTGCCAGCGAGCGTTCAGCTGGAGGCGAGGCCGGAGCTCTCCTTCCTAGTCGTGGGCAACATACCGATAGCGCTCAGGGAGTCTCTCCTCGAGGAGGTGTTCAGAGTGGGAGATGGACTGGTCGAGGCCTCGAAGAGGCTCGTGCCACCAGGCCTCATAGGGCCCTTCTGCATAGAGGGGGCTTACGACGGAGAGGGCAACTTCTACGTCTTCGAGTTCTCTGCGAGGATAGTGGCAGGTACCAACATATACGTACACGGCTCGCCATACACTTGGCTCGTATACGACGAGCCCATGAGCATGGGGAGGAGGATAGCTAGGGAGATCAAGCGGGCAAGCGAGGAAGGAAGGCTCGAGGCGCTCATAACTTAAAGGGCGATAGCTTTTGAGCGATAAGTTCACGACGTTGGCCGAGATGGTCAAGGGGAGGATCAGGGAGGAGAAGGGGAGGGTAGCCTTTAAGGAGCTGGCCAAGTGGGCTGAGGGCACGGAGATAGGCTCCTTATTCGTCCTCTACGCCATAGTCAAGGACTTACTAGATCGAGGAGAGCTCGTGGCGCCAGAGGGCTACGAAGAGCTCCCCGAGCTCATGATGTGGCCGGTGCCCAAGGTAGTGGCCCTGCCAGAGGTCGCGAGAGCTGTCGAGGAGGCCAGGGAGGTCGTCGAGGGGGCTCCTCAGAGGCCTAAGCTAGAGTTGGACGTCGAGAAGCTCGACGAAGACCTCAAGAAGGCCTTGTATTATTTGTCGGAGTACTGGAGCGTGGGAGAGATAAGGTTCAAGCTAGACCTGAAGAGGCTGGGAGTTCGAGACCCCGATAGGGTCCTCGTGAGGCTCTTGGACATGGGCGTGGTCGAGCTGACTGCTAGCGGAGTCGTGAACTTGAAGGTCGAGCTCCCCAGGTTGAAAAAGAGGCCTTCGCTTTCTGGACTCCTTTGATCATTTAGCTCGAGGTGAACTTCACTGGCGTGTATATGGAGATCCTAGAGCCCCTCGCCGCACACCTCAAGATCCCTCTGCTCTCCAGCTCCCTCAACACGCTCTTAGCCACGCCCATCTTGAGGCCGAACTTAGAGGCCAACACGTAGGGCGTCAGGCACTTGATGTTGTTTAGCTCGTTCTCGAGCTGTTTAACGACCTCTAGGGGCAAGAGCGGGCTCGAGATCTTCTTCTCTTTCTTCTCCTCTTTCTTCTCCTCTTTGGCCTTCTTCTCCTTCATTTCTCGAAGCTTTTGTTGCTTCTCCATAGCGGTTATTGACTTCTTCGTCTTGCCGCCCATAGGATTCCCTCTACTTTCCCTTCATCAGGGCTCGTTAAAACTTTTTCCACTAATCCGAGGCCCCAAGAGGGGAGGGGTCTCTCTATTCGTGATCACATCTGTCACTCAGAGGACTGTCAGTTACATTAATGTTAATGTAACAAAGTGAACAACAAACTGGCCAGCAGAGAGATCACGAGTAGGATGAGTAGGACTATGGAGACGAGTTGTATCGGGCTCATCCGAGACTTCTTGGTCTTATGCTTGCTCGACATAAGGATTTCCTCGAGGACACTGAGGTGCTATGAGAATATACGCTTTACGTTTCGAATTCCAAGCTGTATCGCAGTATTGCCGCTAGACCGCCCATCGATTTTAGCTGTTGGCCCGGCTCCTCTAAGCTACTGAAGATCTTTATCTTCGCCCCCCTCCTTTCAGCCATGTCCATTATTTCTTCGACTACTTTCCTCAGCCCCGGATCTGGCGACCTCACGAGCTCGTCGAGGACCAAGAGCTTGTCGACAGCGCCGTACTCGGCCGCCCTCCTCACTTCTTCAATTCCGTAGGCCGCCTTGCCGTCGCCCTTCGACACGTGCAACAAGAGCTCGTCCATGAGCTCAGCCTCCTCAACCACGTCAAAATCCCTTAGCACTCTCCTCAGGACGCCCCTTCTGATGGCCTCCTTGACGCCTTGGTACCCTCCGGTCGAGGCCGAGTCCACGTACACCCTAACGTTCGCGCTGGAGACCACCTCCCTCGCGAGGTAGTCCTTCACGAAGCCAGGCCCAACTATCGCAACTGCCTTCAGGTTAAGCCTCTGGACCAGTTCCTTCACTTTTTCGCTTATTTCGCGAATCCTCTCCTCGAGGGCCCCTTCCCTCTTAGAGGGCTCATGCTTTCCCGGCAAGTCCAGCCCCGCCTCGGCCACCAATTCAAGCCCGTAGTCGTGTGGTAGCACAAACGCGACTTCGTCCGAGTCTATGCCTATCAGGAGCACTTTGAGGGGCTTTTTGGACGAGGCCTTGAAGATCCTGTCTAGCTCGTGCTTTGACCACCTCTCCTTCTCTATCAGTATCTCAGAGCTCTCGCCAACTGCTATTGAGTGATGGGAACCCACGACTCCGAACTCGTCAGGGCCCTCGACGACCACGCCCCTGATCCTGAGCTTGTCTGTGTATGGCTGGAACTCCACCTTCTCAACCCTCACCTTCAAAGTCATGGGCTTTCGAGCGCTCTTGTCATTTACCTTTACCTCCCTCAACGTCCTAGCCGTGACCAGATCTCCGGGGTTCAGGACGTTGTACAAGCACCACAGGTCGTCGCGACTCTCTACTTCTAAGAACATCCTGCCGTGCTTTTCGTCCCAGCTGATAATTTTCAAACGGGCCACCTCTTTGCTTAATGAGTGAACATAGCAGTGGCACCTGAGGCCTGGTACGTCCTTTGAGATTATTCACTCAGAGCGGTAGATTATAAAGACTTGGTCTGAAGGTCCTCACGGCCGAAGGTGATGGTATGGTCGAGGAGCTTCTAGCAACAATCGTCAGTGCTAGCTACCGAGTCCCGATGTAGAGTAAAGGGTTGGCTTTGCTCGAGATGCCGCATCAAACCTTCCTAAGACCCTATTCTTATCCTACAATCTCACGATAACACTTAAGTTCTGTCCCCTAAAAATTACACTTGAAAGGTCGTGAAGGATCAAGAGAAGCAGAGCATGAAGGTTGAGCTCGACTTGGATAAGGACGTGTTGTACATAAAGGTCAAGGACGAGGCCGTCAAGGGCTTAATAAGGATGTCGGAGGACCTCTACTTGGAGCTGAGCGAGAGTGGAAGCATAGTCGGCATCCAGCTCAGGAACGCGAGGAAGCACGTCGTCGAGGGGATAGCCCAGAGGATCAAGAGGATCATAGAGGAGAGTGGCGGCCCTGAAGAAGCCAAAGAAAAGGCCGACGACGTCTCCTAGGGCGTACACGTCAGGGGAGGTGGCCGTAATTAAGGAGATGCAGGCCAGGGGCTTAACGTTCTTCACCCAACGCGAGATACTCGTAGAGGAAAGAAGGTTCGTGGTCGACATATTCGTGCCTCCCAACGTGGTCGTCGAGATAGATGGTCCCCATCACTTGAGGAGCATTAGGGTCTCGCGCGATGAGGTCAAGGACGAGGTCTTGAAGAGGTTGGGCCTCAAAGTCCTGAGGTTCGATCACTCTCTGGCCAAGTCCCAGCCGTCGAGAGTCGTGGAAGAGGTGCTGAGAGCGCTGAAAGGAGGTTAAGGGCTGTCACGCCTTGCCTTCCACTCCTCTATCTTCTTGTCTATGTTTCTCGTCCGCCACTTAACGTAGGCCAAGAAAAGCCTGAGCATCCATCTGAGCGGAGCACGACTCGGCCCCTTCAAGTAGAACTTGCTCATTATGTCGTTCGCCCAGTAGAGAGCGTGGTCTAAGCACCTCTTCATTACCTCTACGTGTTCGTCCCTTATCTTGACCCTAGTGAACCAGTCGTGGGTCTTGAAGTAGCCCATTGGGACGAAGAACATCGGGACTATCAAGCTCCTGTAGGGCCTGAGCCTGTCCAGTAGCTCGGCGGTCTTCATCACGTCGTCCTCGGTCTCCTCGGGGAGCCCCAAGATTAAGGTGGCGGCTGGGATTATGTGGTTCTCGTGCATTATCGCAAAGGAGTCTTCGACCACTTGGGGCCACATCTCGACGGGATACGGAGCCGACTTCGCTGGCATTATCTTCTTCGCTAGTTTGACTGAGCCCGTCTCGATCCCCACTTCGACGCCCCAATAGTCTTGGTTATCGTCGCATATTATCTCCCCGACCTTGGTGACGAGCTTGTACTTCTCCTCAGCCCTCTTGATCGCTGAGAGGCTCGCGTGGCTCCAGGATATCTTCTTGTAGTACGACTTGACGAGCTTGTGGAGCTTTATGACGGCATCGGGCTCCGGCTCCACGCTCCTAGAGCCGTAGAGTAGGACGTCTTCGGAATGTATTATCCCCTCAGTGATCCCTTCGGACACGTTGACCTTCAGCTCCTGCTCTATCATGTCGAAGGTGTAGTGCCTTAGCGGCCTAAGAGTCACGGAGCAAAATCTGCAATTTCGAGGACAGCCCCTCGTGACCTCTATGAGCCCGTTTATACTCGCGTGCTTGATGGTCGGGATCTCTTCTAGCTTAGGCACTTCATCTACCCCCACGTAGACGTATCTTGGCAATGGTTCGTCATTGAGAGCCTTGGAGACCAGGTCGACCACGACCTTCTCGGCCTCTCCGTCTACCACCGTGTCTACCCCCCACTCGACCCACTTGTCTACCTTCCAGAGCCACTGCCACGCGGCAGGTCCACCAGCTATTATCTTCAGCCCCCTCCGCTTCGCCTCTCTGAGCGATGGCCTCTCC
>CAZLVJ010000067.1:0-4680 GCA_964562935.1 uncultured Nitrososphaerota archaeon | reverse complement strand
GCTCGACAAGAGGGGGATGACTGTGGTGAGCGTCAGGGACAGCTTCCTCCAAACCTTGGACCCCAACATCAGGAGGCTCGTGCTTGCGGTCTTGGCTTGGGCATCGGAGTATGAGGTGAAGCTGACGAGGGAGAGGGTCAGGCTGGCCATGAAGAGGAGAGAAGTGCAGGAGAAGCTGGAGAAGGTGAGGAAGGTTGACAAAATATACGAGGAGACTAAGCAACTGATAAAGGCCCTCTACTCTCAAGGCTGGAGCTTGAGGAAGATAGCCAAGACGGTGAACCTAAGCGTCTACGCCGTCCGAAAGGTCTTGATGAGCGAGGGCGTGATAGAGCCCGGTAAGTACAGCTGTCCTAGGTGTGGCCACAGACTTGACTGGGACGACATAGAGAACGCGTACAAGTGCAGGTCGTGCGGCTTCAGAGGTTAAAAAAAGAGGATCTAGTGAACCGCTATGGCCGTTAACGTCCTCTCGACGCCGTCTATCTCGTGAATTTTGCTCACTACTTTCTTCACGTCGGCTATCGGCTCATCGCTCTCGAAGAAGGCGATGACATCGAAGGGCCCCGTGACCGCGTAGGCAGCCTTGACCTCCTCTATTTTGGCGACCTTATCGGCCACCTCGAATGCCTTGCCGGGCTTGGTGTTTATTAAGACGAAGACCGCGTGCATGCTAACGCGACCCAACTTAGTACACACCCTCCTCAAGCTTAAGCTTACTGCTAGGGACGCCCCTCTGACGACAGCTACGAGGCCACGAAGCTATTTCTCTAAGAGGCCTCCCTAAAGTCTCGGGGATCGGTGGTCTGCCATAGCCCGCCCAACGATAAGCGAGGTTTACTGCAAGAGCGCATTGTCGAAGAGCGGCATATACGGAGTGGACTACTCCCTAAACCCCTACTTCGGCTGTGAGCACTCCTGCGTCTACTGCTACGTCCCGAGGATGATGCCGGGGAGGCTCAGGGGGAGGGCTTGGGGAAGCTTCGTCGAGGTCAAGGTCAACATCCCAAAGGTGCTGGCGAGCGAGCTCAGGCGCATAAGTCGTGGTAGGGTCCTCTTGAGTAGCATAACGGACCCCTATCAACCAGTGGAGAGGTCGTACGAGCTCACGAGGAGTTGCGTGGAGCTTCTAGCGTCGAAGGGCTTGGAGGTGACGGTATTAACTAAGTCCTCCCTATTCAAGAGGGACTTGGACTTGATGGACAAGGAGAGGTTCGAAGTGGGGGTCACCGTCACAACAATCAAAGCCCAGAGAGAGCTAGAGCCCCTCTCAGACCCACCGCTGAGGAGGCTGGAAGCCTTGAAGGAGGCCTCAGAGGAGGGCTTGAGGACCTTCGTTTTCCTAGGCCCCCTGATACCTGGAGTCGTGGACGAGGAGCTCGACGAGATATTGGAGCTGGCGTACAGCGCTGGAGCCAGCTATGTGATAGTCGACAAGCTCAACACTAAGGGCGACGTGGTCGAGTCGATAATGAGGGTCTTGGATGAGAGGATCCTCGACCAATTCCTCAAAGCTGTTTCGAGCAAGGCTTGGCTCGAAGAAGCGAGAAAGAGGATAGCTAGCGCTTGCGACAAGCTCCGCCTTCCGTACGACTTCTGCTTCTGAGCACAGTGAGCGGAAAAGAGATATCTCGGGCGAGAAGTGATATCTATGGGCGATGAGTTAAAGCGCCTTGCTGACGAGTGATGAACGTGGAGTACCCATGAGCCCCCTGCTAAGAGCCCAAAGGGCCAAGCCGTAGCCGTCTACGACATGGTGCCCGTCGGGCTCCACCAAACGCGTCTAGGGTTCAGCGCGTCGCACCACAACCCCCAAATTGCCACGATTTGACGAGCGACTAAGACTTATATAATGTCTGTTATGAGTATGTAGCTGGGTTGAAGAGGTGCGAGGGCTTGATTAAGGGCCTCCCTTCGACGATGAATGACGAGTGGCAATTAAACTTGTGGAAGGTCATACACTATGCTGCGAAAGTTCACAGCCTCACTGAGGTGATATCTTATAGGACGCTCCAGGGAGGCCAGGTGCATAGGCTGAACTATAAGTTGGCCTACGAAAGGGTATGCGCTATGGCTAACGCGCTTAAAAGCCTTGGAGTTAAGCCCGGAGATCGCATAGCGATTTTAGGCTGGAATGATCATAGGTATTACGAGTCATGCTTTTCAATTTCAGGCATAGGAGCTGTTGCACTTCACCTCAACTTGAGGCTCCATCCAAGCGAGTTGATCCATGTACTAAACCATGCAGGTGCTAGAGCCTTATTTGTAGACGACACTTTGCTAACGTTGGCCGAAGAGTTGGCTAAGAGCCACAAGTTCGACTTCTTCGTGGTGATGAGCGATAAGTCCTTAGCCCAGATCTCTACGAGCTTAAGCCCCCTCTACGGATATGAAGAACTCATAGCCCAAAGCCCTAAGACTTACGATTGGGAGGAGATTGACGAAAAGTCGGCAGCTCTGGCGTGCTATACCTCCGGGACTACCGGGATGCCGAAAGGGGTCCTCTACTCACATAGAGCTCTGATACTTCAGTGCTGGACTTTGAGCAATGTGCTGAAGCTTGACGTTAGCGACGTCTTTCTCGTAATCGTACCATTGTTTCATGTGAATGCCTGGGCTACGCCCATGGCCGTGACCATGGTTGGGGCCAAGCTGGTGCTCCCAGGCAGGTATACTCCAGAAAGCCTTGTGGAAATAATGGTCAGGGAGGGGGTCACCGTGACTGCAGGAGCGCCAGCAATCTTGATGCCGATACTCGAAGTCCTCCGCAGGATGGAGCCTAAGCAGAAGCTCAACATAAGGATTATGACGGCGGCGAGCGAGCCCTCTCCAGCCCTGCAGAAGGGATTAGCAGAGTTCGGGATAAAAATAATACATGCCTATGGGACTACCGAAACGCACCTCTTGACCGCGAATTTGCCCAAGCCCGAAATCAAGGCTTTACCAGCAGAGCAACAATGGGAACATGCAAGGAAGCAAGGAATTCCGGTATTCGGCGTAGAAGCTAAGCTCATTGACTTGTCCACTGGGGAGGAGGTCCCATGGGATGGCAAGAGCGTTGGAGAGCTTTGCGTCAGGGGTCCGTGGGTGATTAAGGAGTACTACAACGATCCGAGGACGAGAGAAGCCATGACTCCAGACATGTACTGGAGGACTGGTGATGTGGGGTGCATAGATGAATTGGGTTACTTCAAGATAGTTGATAGAGCTAAAGACTTGATCAAAAGCGGTGGAGAGTGGATTTCATCAATCGACATGGAAAACTACTTAATGACTCATCCGTACGTCCTCGAAGCTGCGGTCGTAGGAGTACCGCATCGGAAATGGGAAGAAAGACCATTAGCATTGGTAGTTTTGAGAGAGGAGTACAGGAGTAAACCTCTTCAAGAGGTGGAGAACGAGCTGAGAGAGCACCTATCCAAGAGGTTCGCGAGGTGGCAATTGCCGGACAAAATATTATTCGTAGAGGAAATACCGAAGACTAGCGTGGGGAAGTTCAATAAAAGGGTTATAAGGGAACGATATAAAAACGTGTACCTCGACTAACGCTCAGCTCGGCAATTCGCACTAAACTGGCCCAACAGGATCATAGTGGGCTCGACAAGGACTTAGGTTGAACCTCTGCGAGGACCTCATAACGCCTCGAAGTAGTTCTCCACCGTCTATTTTACTCAACCACCTGCGGCTGCTAATGCCACGGCTTTAAGCTTTTTCGGAATCTGAATTAGAGCTTTTTAGACCTTCGAGCTCGTCACGCTCACCAACGATGCGAGGTCAGTTGCGTCAACATCGACGTCAGAGTCGTCGAAGGGCTCGCTTTAGCTTTCCTCTCAAATGCTTTCGCGCCCTCACCGTAAGGGTCCAGCAACGCCAGTTGTAGCCTCCTCGTAAAAATGGAGGTTGTAGCCTCCGATCCTAAAATCTAAACAACATGTATCAGCGTGCCTGGCTCTCTTCGATAAAACACTTAAGAGCTTCTGATGCCACTTGATGCGACCGCCCTAATCTATCCCCTTTACTTCTCCATCGTAGTCAACGTAATTTAGAGCGTTAGGGAGTTACTTGCGTGACGCTAGATCATCGCACCAAGAAGCGCCGTGAAACGTGCTCGTCAGGACAAGTTTTCACTGGAAAATAGGGGTTCCCTAGCTCTTACAGTCAGAACTCGGTGTATACCGTCTGTACCTGGTGAGGAGCTCGAAAGGGAAGAGCAAGAAGCTAAGTGTCATGATGACTAAGCCACGGTCGTTGCTAGCTTAGCACATGACCATAGCGTTAAGAACGTCGGTTTATAGCTGAAGCGCCAATGAAAGGGCATGCGATATAGTCAGGAGGATGGCCGTGTAGAGCGTTAATAGCAATGCTATGCCCTTCGAGCTCTTGGGTAGCCCTCCTGTTATCTTGAGGGGGATCGCGACGACTTTTGCCAGCTGTCTGGGCACCGGCATCATGAAGGGAGTCTTCCTGCGGTACCCTTCGTACCTCTCGCCATACCTCCTCGACATCTCTATCTCCTCGAGCAACGCCACCCCGATAACCACCATGGTGGATACGAGCCATATCAAGGCCGGCGGCGTCGCGAGGGCGCCCTTCACGTAGTGCTTATAGCTAACGAAGATCAGAAGCCCGTAGCTCCAAACTATGAAGCCCAAGTACTGGGGGTGCCTACTGTACTTGTAT
>CAZLVJ010000066.1:0-4756 GCA_964562935.1 uncultured Nitrososphaerota archaeon | reverse complement strand
AGTAGTCCAAGAGCTCCCTAGCGACCGCTTGGGCCAGCTCCTCGAAGCAACCCCTGACTCCTCCTCCGGCGCCACAGCAGAGCGACTCCTCCCTGCTCTCCTCGGGCTCTATAACCTTCAGGCCCGGTATCACGGTCAGCAGGCGGCGGGGCGGCTCGTAGACGTTCAAGTGCCTCCCGAGATGACAGGGGTCGAAGTAGACCGCCTTGAGCTCGAGGGGCTTCAGGGACGAGGGCTTTACGTGCTCCAAGATCACCTCAGTGGAGTGCCTAATCTCTAGGCCCAAGTCCTTGGTCTCCCGGGGGTAGTCGAGCTTAAATGTCCTCATGCAACCCGGGCAGTGAGTAACGAGGGCCTTAGCCCCCGTGCTCCATATCCTGCTGGCGGTGCCCTCGGCCACTCTCGAGAACTCCTCCTTGAGGCCCAGCCTCAGGAGTATGGAGCCGCAGCAACCCTCGTCTCTGCCTAGACACTCGTAGTCGACGGCCAAGGCCTTTAAGACGGAGACTAGTGAGCGGGCCAGCTCAGGGGCTCTATAGGACGAGGTGCAACCGATCCAGAGCAGTAGGCCTCCTCCCAAAAACGCCACTCTCCTATGAGATTGAGAAGTCGCTCATCGGTCTGCAGATAAGTTTTACCCGAGGCCGATCATGAAGCCACGCATCGGCCTTGAGCCTACCATTCGCTATATTGGCACCTCAGAGCCTCATGGCGGCCTCTCTGTATATGGGGTCCAAGAATCGGTACTCGTCATCTCTTTTGATTAAGATGCTCATGTCCACCAGCCTGTTCAAGCACCTGCTCAGAGTCTCGTTGTGCGCTCGGGTCCCGAGCCAAGCCTCCACAGCCCGCTTTATGTTACTCCAGCTCGTATAGCCCATTGCAACTGCTCTCAACACGTGCTTGTAGACATGAGAAGCAACGATCAAGTTCCTGAGCTCGCCCATCGCGGTGCCGACGGCCCTCGCCACCACTTCTCCGAGTACGTCGGCTCCCTCCTTCTTCACGGCCTCGTAGCCGTAGAGCGTCAACCAGCCTGGTATTCCGTCCAATGCATCCACCGCCTCCTCTAAGCGCTCTCTAGGGACTCGTAGACCGGCTTCGGCGAAGCCTGCCTCGAGGAACTCGATCGACCTCTCTCGCGTGAACCTCTCGAGGACCACCTCGTCCCAAGCCCTGCCGTAGAGTGGGCTCTCGTAGCTCTCGAAGTCCAAGAACTTGTAGAGTAGTCCTACTTCGGATCCGCTCACGATGAACTTCAAGCTCCTTAGATTATCGTAACCATATGCCATGACCTGTCTAAAGTCGAGCTTGTTGCGTCCTCGAAGGAACCTAAGCTCTTGCGCCTCATCAATGACCAAGAGGAAGCTCGTCCCCCTATCGCTGGCGTACTCATTGAGCTTATCTAAGACCGAAGAGATTGACGTCTCTCTACCCCTCCAGTCAAGCTCTATGCCCAGCTCTCCTACGCGCACCCCTCTAATGGACTTTAAGTATTCGAGGAGCTGGGAGAGCCTCCTGATCTTGCCGAGCTCTTCAGAGAGAACCCTATAGAGCCCGGCGACGGAGTACCCGTAGTCGGCGAGCTTCCTCGCGTTCAAGTACACGTGGGGGTAGTCGCTTTCGTTGAGGAAGACCTTGAGCAGAGAGGTCTTGCCGATCCTCCTAACGCCTAGGCACAGTATTATCGGCGATTTCCTCTTCGCGCATTCCTCGAGGAGGGCGAGCTCCCTTTCTCTGTCGAAGAACTCGTCACGAGACTCCTTCGGCCTGGGGTCGAACAGCACGAGTCTCGCCTCTGTGACCTAGTCACACGGGTGTAACTCGTCGAGCTCGCGTATAAAAGCTCTTGCTTCCTTACCGAGAAGGGCTTCTCGTTATTACCGTTGCACGCAACTTAAGCGGAGGGCCTCGCCCGCATGGCCTCTAAGGCCTTCACCATGAAGTGCAAGGCCTTGTTCAGCGGGGCCTCCAAAGAGTGCTTGGCCGCGAGCCTCCATATGGCCCCGTTTATGTAGTCCACCTCGGTCCTCTTGCCCCTCAACAAGTCCATGAGCATGGAGTTTCTGTTGTTGTACGTGGCCCTCGCGACCGCGAAGACCTCCTCGACGGGGTCTCGTACCTCGAGCTCTATGCCCAAGGCCGAGGCCACGCCCCAGCTCTCGCGAGCCACCATTGCCATCAAGGCCCTCGTATACTCGTTCTCCAAGAGCTCCCCGTTCCTAGCATTTAACAACGCCCCGAGGGGGTTGATGGAGGAGTTTATTATGGCCTTGGTCCAGACGGCTCCGCTTATGTTATTGCTGACCTCAACCGGGAGGCCGGAATCCTTCAGCGCGTCGGCCAGCTCGCGGCAAGCGGGTAGGAGGGCTTCGTCTCTAGAGCCCAGCACCGTCTTCGCCACCCCGACGACCCTCACCACTCCAATGTCCTCGGCCATGGCTCCGCAGTTGGTGAGCCCCCTAGCCACGCTCCTTCTCAAGACCTCCTCGGCCTCGTCTTCCACCCCGATCCCGTTCTGCAGGAGGACTACGGGGCACTTCAGGCCTGCTAAGGCTACGTGACCTACGGCAGACCTCGTGTCATAGGCCTTCACAGCCACGACACAGATGTCCACGTCACCTGCTCCGATGAGGTCCGGCCTGAAGTCTGCCCTGACGATCATGGTCGAGGAGTCGGGCAATATGAGCCTCAAGCCCTCCGACCTCAGCTTTGGTACCTTGTGCCCTCGCTCAACGAACAAGACCTCGTGGCCGCTGTTGTGCAACAGGCCTCCGAAGAGGCCGCCTATGGCCCCGGCGCCTATGACGGCTACCCTCAAAGACCTCGCACCTAACCTATTACCTTCTCCCACTTCTTCAGCTCCAAGACCTTCGAGAGGGTGCTACCCCTCCTTATCTCCTCCCTCACCCTGTTCTCCTTCTCCATGACGTCTATGGCCCTATTGGCTATCTCGACTGCCTTGTCCTTCGGGACCACGACTACTCCATTGTCGTCGCCTATGACCCAGTCGCCCGGCTCGACCTTGACCCCTCCGCACGTTATCTCCACGTTTATCTCGCCGAAGCCCTTGGGCTCGCCGGCCCTCGGGTTCACGTGCCTAGCGAAGGCCGGGAACCTCAGCTCCCTTATGACCTCCACGTCCCTTATGGCCCCGTCTATCACCACGCCGGCTATCCCCTTGACTATGCAACTCCAAGTGGCCAGCTCGCCCCAGACGGCCTCCTCCGAGCCGCCAGCGTCTATCACGATTACCGAGCCGGGCTCGGCCACGTCTATCGCCTGGACGGGCTTGGACCAGTCCCCGGGATAAGCCCTGACGGTCACGGCTCGGCCGACCATCTTGACGCCGGGGGTTATGGGCACTATCCCCTTCATGGCTCCCTTCCTGTGCATGGCGTCCGCTATGTTGGGCGTCGAGACCTTCTTAAAGGCCTCGACGAGCTCCTGCTCAGTGAACTTCTTGTAGAGCTTTGTCTCTATGGGCTTCCTAGTGAGCATCGCCTGCTTTATGACCCTCGCCGCCTCCTCCGCGTTCTCGGCCTTCGTTATCGCCCCTCCGACTATGACTATCGAGGCCCCCGCCTCTACAGCCTTGGCGGCGCTCTCGCTGTTTATCCCCCCGGCCACGGCCACTGGGATGTTGACGACCTCGACCACCTGCTTCAGGACCTCGAGGGGCTTCATGCCCTTCATCTGCTGGTCTATGCCCACGTGGACGCACACGTAGTCCACCCTCAGCCTCTCGAGCTCCACCGCCCTAGAGGGCATGTCGTCGACGTTCATCAAGTCGACCATTACCTTCGCCCCGACCCTCCCGGCCGCCTCGACCGCCTCCTTAATCGTGCTGTCGTCAGCCAGCCCCATTATTATGACGACGTCGGCGCCGGCCTTGGCCGCCATCTCGACCTCCACGGCCCCCGTGTCCATGGTCTTCATGTCCGCGACTATCGGTACGCCAGGGAACCTCCTCTTCAGCTCTCTGACGCAGTTCAAGCCCTCGCTCTTGATGAGCGGGGTACCGGCTTCGAGCCAGTCCACCCCTCCTCTTAGGGCCTCCTCGGCGACCTTCAAGGCCCTGTGGAGGTCCGCAAAGTCCAGGGCCAACTGCAGGATTGGCTTCTTCTCCATTTTTATCGGTGTGAGTGATGCTAGCTCAGCCATATTTGTGTATCTCGTGCAATTTTTGAGGGACGTCCTTCAAGGAGGAGTAGCCTGCACGGGCCTCCTCCGCGGGGCACGCCTCATAGGTAGACCCACGTGGACCCCGTCTTGGAGTCCATGACCTTGATGCCGAGGGCGGCCAGCTGATCTCTTATCCTGTCCGCTATCTCGTACTCCTTGCGATCCCTGTGGAGTTGCCTCAAGTCTATTATTATCTTCACGAGCCTGTCCACGAACTCTCTCTCGAAGCCCTTGGCCTGGAAGACATCCTCGAGAACTCCCAATACTTGGTCGATCCTCTTGAAGGCGCTGAGGGCCCTGAGGGCCAGCTCAGCCTTGCCCGAGGGTATTATCGAGCTGTAGGACCTCGATATGAGGTCGTGGAGGTACGAGGCGGCCATCGCGCCGTTGAAGTCATCCTCCATCGACTCCACGAACCCCAACAGGTCTTCCTCAACTGCCTTAACTATCTTCAAGTCCTCTTCCGTGAGCTTGAAGCTCATGTCGCCCTCTGAGGCCACCCTCGTCAAGATCTCCGCGCAGTTCCTCAGCCTCTCGTAGACCCTCTCGTAGCTCTCCAAGAGCTCGTAGG
>CAZLVJ010000065.1:0-4849 GCA_964562935.1 uncultured Nitrososphaerota archaeon | reverse complement strand
GATTTGATGCGACTCGGTGAAGCCCTTGTGCGGGCAGAGGACCTTGAAGCCCCTCTCGTAAAGGGACCTCGCGAGCTCCTTGGAGTTCTCGACGATCGCTTTGGCGTAAGCCTCTCCGTACTCCAACATCTCTGCGAGCACTATGGTCAGGGCGGCCACCCTGTGCAGGTGGTGGTTGCTTATCAAGCCCGGGAAGAGGGCCTCCTCCACCTTGTCCATGACGTCCTCGTCGTTCGCGAGCACCAAGCCGCCCTGGGGACCTGGGAACGTCTTGTGCGTGCTGCCCATCAACACGAGGGCCCCCTCATCCAACGGGTCTTGGAAGGCCCCTCCGGCTATCAGCCCCAGCACGTGGGAGCCGTCGTAGACCACGTGGCCCCCAACCTCTCGAGCCGCCTTGCTGAGCTCTCTCACTGGGTGGGGGAAGAGGAAGAGGCTGGCCCCCAAGACCACGAGCTTGGGCCTCGCCTCGCCTATGAGGTCCACGGCCCTCTCGACGTCCACGTTCATCTCTTCGTTGCTAAAGGGTAGGTCGATTACCGAGAGCCCCCTTACGCCAGCGGCCCCTATCTCGGCGAAGCTTATGTGGCCCCCGCAGGGTATGCTGAGGCCCATGATCCTGTCCCCGGGCCTAGCCAAGGCGGAGAATACTGCTAAGTTCGCGACCGTTCCGGATATGGGCTTGACCGAGGCGAACTTGCACTTGAACAGCCTCTTAGCCAGCTCTATGCTCAAGGCCTCTATCTCGTCTATGAATCGGGTCCCGCAGTAGTACCTCTTGAACGGCTTGCCCTCAGCGTACCTGTGGCCTAGGTCTGACGTCAGCACGAGCCTGACGAGCCTGCTCGTGACGTTCTCGCTCGGGATTAGGTTGAGGCACGAGGATCGCCAGGAATCGTGTTGCTTGACCAGCTCCAGCACTTTAAAGGCGAGGTCGCGATTGCTCATCTTCTTCCACTCAGCTAAGTGAGCGTTAGCCGACGAGTTATGAAGTTTGCGCTGAAAAGCCGACACTAGCTTAGTGGGTAGCGCTAAATGAGGGCTTGAAGGGTCGTGCACCGCTTTGGCGAGGGCTATGTGGTGGATTTGCACGCTACGACGCCGTCTTTAACGTGCTCTGATAAGCGTAGAATCGGACATTAGAGCCTTGATCTTTTTGAAAAGTTTCTCGAGAAGCCAATTTTGAATACTACCGGTAAGGCGCATTTACCACCGGCTCAATGTGCCGCGAGGGCTCGTTCTTTAAGTGCGTGCGTAGAGAAAAAAGTATTCTGGTGGACGGCACGAAGTCCTCATGTCGTTTGGGGCTCAAGCAGCTTGTTTTTGGAGCCACTCCTTGATGAACTTTAAGTTCTCTACGGTCTTGGGGATGAAGGCGGCATAAGCAGAGGCTCTCTTTAACTGCTCGTCAATCATCTTCAGTAGCTCTTGGGCCGTCTGCTTGGTCAGGCTCCTTATCTGCCCCTTCAACCTCTCCAAGTTCTCTATGCCCGCTCTGGCCTCAGGGGAGATAGCCTTAAAGCGGCCCAACTCTTGAATGCACTCGTCGATCCTCTTCTCAACCTCAGCGATCGACACGGCCCACCACTAAAGGCTTTGGGTTTGAGAGGACATATAGAGCTTGCGATCTAATTGACTTTTCGACTTCTTCGAGGCTATTAGGCGATTGACCGTGCGCGCTCTAGAGGTCACACGTCGTGCCGCCTCAGCGCTTAGCTTAAAGCCCAGCCCCCGGACCGGATACCGGAAGGGCTATGCCGGTCGAGGTCTTCGACGTCGAAGAATTCATCGAGCTCTCCGAGAAGGCCAAGTACTGCGTCGTAAAGAGGTCGAAGGACGTTGTAAAGCTCAAGCTCAGGACTGGGAGGTACCTCTACACGCTGAAGGTCGATCCAGCCAGAGCGGACGAAATCGTCAAGCAGCTGAAGTGCGAAGTGAGGGAAATCGAGTAGCGAGCTCCAAGGAGCTCCATGGCCACCGCGCTTCGCTCGACCAGCCCAACCGCCAGCTCTTCGTTAAGCGATTTGCCGAGGCCGTCGGGCTGATGGACGTCTCCGGGATTAATAAAATGAGTAGGAGGCGTAGAGCTCAGGCCTTGGGCTTATAGACCTTCCTGCAACCCCTCATCTCGACTACGACTTCGCCGGAGCTCTCCAGCTCCTTGAGCACCTTGGCTATCTTGTCCTTGCCTATGCCCGCCAGCTCGGCTATCTTGGTCGGGGAGAGGCCCTGAGGGTTCTGCTTTAAGACCTCTTTCACCTTCTCTATCTCCGACATGAGGCTCCCGAGGGATACTTTACCCCTTAAGTGGAGACTTAAAGCTTAGTGGTCGAAAAGCTCGAAAGATCTTAGAGATTTTAAAGAGGAAGGGGCATGGCAAGGCTGAGGGCGACTTGACCCATAAAAGCCTGAGGATCCACGATTGCTAACGAGGTCGGCTCAAGGGCACTTGGCCAAGTTGAAGAGCGCAGCGTCATAGTAACGCCTCCGCATCGATTATACCGCCTCTTGATGTATCTAGACTCTTACTAGAGCGCGTGGTTTCACGTCGCCTTGACCCTGCCTCCCAACGCGATGATGGTCTTCCTCGACGGATCCCCCAACGCCCAAGACGAAGGCGACGAAGCGACTAAGGTTGGCAACTTATTTCAGGACGAAGCACAATGATGCGGCCCAATATAGGAGTGATGGCGATGGTCTCGTGAGAGAAAGTGCTACGTAGATTCCGCAAACGTGATCGGGCTTAAAGGACCGCTTTCCAATCAATTAGAACTTTAAGTCCTTTCCTTAAAAGTAAAAGAGTTGAGAGTTTATGGGGTTTATGCTTCTAGCTCAGCCATAAGCTAGAAAAGAAGTTGATGGTCATCGATGTGGCTAGTACACCCCGTACTTGAGGGCTGCGTTGATGTAGGCCCTGACGTTCGCCACGGGGGTGTCGGCTGGTAGCTCGTTGACCCCTGGCGATAGGATGAAGCCCCCCTCGGGCTTTATCTTGGCCATCAAGTTCTTTATGTGCTCGTCAATCTTCTCGGGGGTCCCACTAGCTATCAGCGACACCGGGACCCCTCCCATGACCGTCGTGTGGCCCTTGAGCTTCTCCCACACGGCTACGAAGTCCCTCGGCCTCTCGAACCAAGCTACGCCCCATCCCTTCGGGAGCTCGAGTATCGTGTCCACGTGCGGCAAGTGGTCCCCCTCGAAGAATATGAAGCCCTTGTACCCCTTCGCGACTAGGATCTCGATTATCTTCTTGAGCTGTGGCCAGTAGAACTCGCCGTAGAGCTTTGGTGGCAACATCTCGTTTAAGTGGAGCGGGACGAAGAAGAACGTGGCTGGAGGCATCGGCGGTACCGCCGTGGCGACCTTCAATATGTGCTCTACGAGCGCGTCGCAGGCCGCCTTGAAGTCGCTCGGCATCCTCCTCATGTCCAGCATCGCTCCGGTCGGGTGCCTCAAGAAGTCGCCTATGACGTCGGCTGGCGTGTAGGCGTTGGTGATTGGGAAGGCTGTGCTACCCCTCTTGACCAGCTCTCCGTAGAGCTGCCCCTGGAACGCGCCTATTCTCTGCATGGTCATGCCGACCCTTATCCAAGCGGCGTTCCAGCGTGGGGAGCCGGGCTCTCCCAGACCCGGACAGGCCCTAGGCAAGATCGTGCTGTGAATGAACTGCAGGGGGTCCTCGATGAGCCTCTTGTATTCCTCGGGCTTCATGAACTCTCCTCCTCTGAATTGTGGGTGCATGTTCTCCTTGATCTCCCTCCCGGGCCACTGGCTCCACTTGTCCTTCAATATGTCGTGCACTGGCCCGCAGAGAAACCTAATGGTGTTGGAGAAGTCCGGGCAGTCTGCGAAGGCCAATGCGAAGACAAAGCCCTCGAGCAACATCGGGGCAAAGATTATTGACCAGTCGCTCGGGAAGTCATGCACGAACTTAAACACGGCCCCCGGTATCTTCTCGAGGTCGTAGGACATGTCGTACCAGGTGATGCCAGTATACCGGCAGAGGAAGTCTCCGCCGACCCCGGCCACTGGGACTCTGTCGGGTACCTTGAGTTGCACTGCCCTTAGGAAGCGCTCTGTCTTCTCCTTGAGCTCCGCCTCCGGGTCCTTCTCGTGCCTCTCAATCCAAAGGTCTATGGGCTCCTTGGTCACGACTGTCCCCTCCTCTTCTCCTCCACGAGCTTGAGCATGATCCTTATGCCCGTGGCGGCGTCGTTGGTCCAAGCGTCCGCGCCAGTGTACTCCTTGACGTTCTCGTCCACCCTACCTCCCCCGATGATTATCTTTACCTTGTCCCTGAGGCCCGCTGCGTTTATGGCGTCCACGGTCCTCTTCATGGAGTCTATAGCTAGCGTCAAGAGGCCAGATAGCCCGACTATGTCGGGGTTGTGTTGCTTTATCGCCTCGACGAACCTCTCGGGCGGCACGTCCACGCCCAAGTCGACCACCTCGAAGCCAGCCGCCTCGGCCATAGTCACGACTATGTTCTTGCCTATGTCGTGTATATCGCCTTCAACCGTGCCTATGAGGAGCTTCCCCACGACCTCTCTCTTCTTCCCCGTCTCCCTGAGCTTGGGGGCGATGATCTCGCTGATGCCCTTTAGAATCTCTCCAGCCATGACCAAGTCGGCTACGAAGTACTCCCCCCTCTCGAACCTCTTCCCTATCTCGTCCGTGGCCGCTCGAACGCAGTCCAATATCTTAAGGGGGTCCTCGCCGGACTCCACAAGCCTCTTTGTCAGCTCGAGGGCCTTGCCTTCATCGAGGTCCAATATCGCCCTTAAAAGTTCGTCGAGCATGGCCACTCCACAACACCCATGCTACTTTTGCATAGTCTTCGTATAAATGC
>CAZLVJ010000064.1:0-4892 GCA_964562935.1 uncultured Nitrososphaerota archaeon | reverse complement strand
GGCCCGCGCGCTTTAACGCCATCCTGCTCGCTGGCACGGGGCCTTTGCCCATTACTGCTGGCGGCACTCCTGCGGTGCCCATGGAGACGATCTTTGCCATGGGTTCCTTGCCTATCTTCTTGGCCGCTTCCTTTGATGCCAGTACGATGCAAGTGGCCCCGGCGTTTAGAGGTGAGGAGTTGCCGGCGGTTATCACGCCGCCCGGCTTGAAGGCTGGTGGCAGCTTCTCTATCTGCTCCAAGGTGGTGTCGGGCCTTATGCTCAGGTCGTAGTCTATGACTCGCTTGGAGCCGTCGGGGTACGTGACTTCCACTGGCAGGAGCTCGCCCTTGAAGTAGCCCTCTTTCAGAGCCTTCGTGGCCATCACATGGCTCCTCAGGCCCCACTCGTCCATGTCCCTCTTTGTGATCCCGTACTTTCGATTGGCCTCCTCGAAGAGCCTCTCCGCGGTCAGCCCCATCACGTAGCCCACTTCCATCTCCCAATGTTTATATTCCTCCTTGGTTAGGAGCTCTGGCGGCGTGGAGATCCAAGGGTTCTGCCCCATGGGCACCCTAGTCATGTGCTCGTAGCCAGCTACTATCACGAGGTCGGCGTAGCCAGTCATTATCTTCATCGCGCCGTAGTGGATGCCGGCCATGGAGGAGCCACACTGCTTGTCCATGAACACAGCTGAGACGGTCTCCGGCAAGTTAGCTAAGAAGACTACGTGTCTACCGCCGTAAGCCCACTGCTCCCAAACTGGAAAGGAGCAACACGCCACCACTTCGTCGATAGAGCATGGGTCTATGTCGTTTCTTCTGACGACCTCTTTAATTAACATGGCGGCCAGCTGGTCTCCTCTTAAGGGGTAAAAGGCGTCTCTCTCGGGCTCCCTCGGCCTTGAGCGTGAGAAAGGAGTTCTCAAGTAGTCCAGCACAAAAACTTCTCTCATAGTGACATCGCGCTCCCTGCTCTGATTACCTTATAGAAGATTAAAGATATTAAAGCTTCGAGTTCTCAATAAAAAGTTCTAGTTGTACGAGAGGTCTAAAGCTGAAGGCCTGTTGAAAACGGCTGAGACGAATTCAGGAACGAAATAAAAGCCTCACGTGCGAAGGGGCCCTCAAGGTTTTTAAGTTGATTTTATGATATGGTTGAAGCCCCGGGCGGGATTCGAACCCGCGACCCCTGCCTCTTTGGACGGCATACCAAGGCAGTGCTCTGACCAGACTGAGCTACCGGGGCTTGACCGCTTCAACCCTCTCGCTTCGAGGCATCTTAAACTTTTCCTCGAGCGCGAGAGGGCGTTGAGGCCCTAATAATTATTAGGATTGATGATTTCTTTGTTTCGCTGAAGCATTTAGAGCGAAGCCATGATTCGCTAAGTAAGAGTCAGCCCGTCCTCAACGCCTTAGCCAATCTCCTCATTTTGTAAACCTCGTAGACCCCGATGGCTATGAACATTAGGGTGAACACCAAGCCCAAGGGCAACATTGGAATGGCCGGAGGGTACACTGCGATGAGGACTAGCAAGAAGACCGCATACGCGATGGCGCTCACGAAGCCTCTAGCGATGAGCTTGTCCCCTATCTTGGCGTAGTGCTTGAAGGCGAAGCCCACTGCCTCGGCGATATGCTTGGGCACGTAGTACTTGTCGCCTTCCCTCTCCACTATGCCGAGCTTCTTCATCTCCACTAGACATCGATTTATCAGCGCTCTGTTGGAGAACCCGCTGAAGTATTTGATTTCCTCGATCGTGAACCCGCTGACCCTCTTGGTGAGGTAAAAGAAGAGCCTCTGGGCGTCGCCCTTCAGCTCTCTCCTCACCCTGAACAGGTCCAAGTCCTCTCCCATCGTCAAGAGCCCCTGGCGTAGGTATAAATTGAAACGCCCGTAATTAACACTTAACCGCGAGGAAGACACAAGATGACTTCAGCGCCGACGGCTGAGGAGTTTATCGAGCTTGCCTCCAAGGTTAGGGCCCTATTGAGAGAGGAGAGGAAAAAAGTTGACGTCGGTAGCTACGAGTCGCATGGCTCCTTGGCGAAGATAAAGGACAACGTGAGGAGGCTCGTGGTTATTGGGGATCTCCACGGAGACTACGAGAGCCTAGCTAAGATACTGTCTAGAGTAGACCCGAAGGAGGCCCTCTTGGTATTCCTTGGAGACTACATAGACAGGGGGAGGCAGTCGCCGCAAGTCGTCTATGAGATCTTAAGCGCTAAGCTCAAAAGTCCTGCCTCAGTTCTACTGCTAATGGGCAATCATGAGGGCCCCCCGGAGTTACCAGTGTACCCCCACGACTTTCCTTTCCAGCTAATGGATCTATATGGGAAGTCATGGAAGGACGTCTACTATTCCGTGATGCTGTGTTTTAGGGAGCTGTACGCCTGCTCCTTCTTCGAGGGGTCTTTGTTTATGGTCCATGGAGGCGTCCCCACGCGTCCAATCGACCTGGACTCTTTAACCAAGGCAAGTCAAAAGCTCGACCTCCTCGAAGAGCTCCTATGGAACGATCCTATGGCTTATGAAGGCGTAGAGCCATCGCCTCGAGGCGCTGGCCACCTCTTCGGCCCCGACGTAACTGAGGGATTCTTAAAGCACATCGGCGCTAAGGTTATCATAAGGGCCCACGAGCCCTGCGAGGGCTACGAAGTACTCCATGGTGGCAAGCTGATAACGATTTTCTCGAGAAAGGGCCCTCCCTACTTCAACAGTTGTGCGGCCTACTTAGACGTAAGGGACCCCGAAAATGTCGAAGATGCTCATCGACTGGCTGAGAAGTACGCCGTCCTCTTTTAAGTGGACAACTGCGCCGGGAAGTACGGTCATCAGAAAGCCCTCCTGGTAAAGCCGAAGAAAGTTCTAAAATTGCCCTCCACGATCGATCTCAGCTCTTCGACCCCCAACCCTCTAACTCTGGCCAAGCTCTCTAGGGTCTTCGGTATGAGCTTTGGCGTGAGTTTGAGCCCTCTGTAATCATAGGGGCCATCGCTCTCGACCAAAACTCTCCTTAGGTCGACCTCGGCTGCGACCGTCATGTGCTTTTTCTGCACTTCCATCGCTGGGTTTATCGATATGAAGTAACCCTTGGTGGTGATCTCCTCTAATAAGTCCAGAGGCCCTGTGTACCAGTGGAACAAGGCCTTCTCCACATCCCTCCTTAAGAGGACCTCGTAGACCTCATGCCAAGCGCCCGCTGCATGGACGTTGAGCGGGACGCCGTACTCGACCGCGATCCTCACGAATTCCTCGAAGAACTTCATCTGCCTGGAGAACGTTTGAGGGACGAACCTCTTGTCGAGGCCAACCTCTCCGAGGCCGCAGAGCTCAGTCCTCGACACCAACGCCTCTATCTCGCCCACGCTACTTATTGAAGCTTTGTCGACGACCCATGGGTGTATGCCGAAGCAAGGTATCACGTTCTTCCACTCCTCGGCCATCCTCATAGTCTCCTTAGAAGACTCCACGTCATCTGAGACGGCGGCTATCACGAACCCCTCGAACCCCTCGATCTCTCTCTCGTCGAACTCGTGAAGATGACAATGAGCGTCGAAGTACAAGGATCTCGACCTCCACGACGAGCCCGGAGCCTCCGGCTCTATAAGGGCGGTCAATGCGGTCTTAACGATAAATGGGACAAGGAAATAAAATTTTTAACGCGTTGCTTTAAGAATTTGGAACCGAGGAACTCGTTTAGGGTGACCCCTCATGTCCTATGCGTGTGAAGTTTGCGGCAAGAAGTTTGAGAGCAAGAGGGGTCTCTCCGTCCACAAGGCAAGAGCGCATAGGACTGGTGCCAAGTCCTGAGAGGCCCTCCTGCACCGGTCATCGTTTAAAGCTCAAGACCTCTCCTGAGGTGACGAGAGGTGAAGTGCCATATCTGCAAGTACTATAGCATGGGCAGGTGCAAGCTAGGACTAGAGATTAGGCCCAACTGCGCCTTCTACAAGCCCAGCAAGACCAAGGCCATAGCCGTCAAGATGAGGAGTCAGTGATTTGTGGGCTAGGCCTAGTAAGAGGGCCAAGCGCCTTTTGTAGTTCTTTAAAGGCTAGCAAAGCGAGCTGTGGGTGAAGAGCCGGACGCCGTGGACATCAGACGCCCAACAGCTCATGACCGGTCAGGTGATGCGAGCCTCATCACGTCCACGACTTTTCCGCGACTTCGAGCCTCACTGGTCGCTCAGGCACTTAAACTTAAAGGGGTCCGAACCTAGGAAGGTGTTGCGGATGATGAAATTGTCCCCATCTGAAAAGCCGTGAAGAGTACCGCGGTCCTGACGCGTCTTCGACCTCACGCATCGCCATGGGCTCAGACCCCCATAGTCACATCATCAATTCGAGCGTAGCTGAGGGAGACATCATCGCCCACTATACGGAGGCCGCGCTTCGGCTAAAGCCTTTCGTTTAATAGGGCTAAAGCCAGCCCAGCTCGTAGAGGTTAGCCCAACTCATGTTGGTATGCGTGCCTTCGCTCGATGCATCCCTCCTAGCGATCATCGACATCAGGTCGACGCATGAAAGACGCTAGTGTCGAGGTGCTGCTTTCTTGCTCGAGTAAAGTACATAAGGGACATCCCCCCTTTCTCTCCTCGGCCGAGGATGAAGATTCCAGACCCCTCCCGACGCGTGAGGGGTAGCGCTAGGCCGCCTGACTCGGCCCTATTGAGGCCCAAACCTTTATGTTGAGCTAAGCTCTACGAGAGAGCGAGCATCTCCTGTAGGGTTGACGAGAATTGCCCTCTCGAAGGAGTCGAAGAGAAGAAGAGTACTTGGAGGCGCTGTACGTGTTATGGAAGAAGGAGGAGGCGATAAGGATCAAAGTACTAGCCGAGATGTTGAACGTAAAGCCTCCTAGCATAGTCGAGTACCTCGACAAGCTCGCTCGCAAGGGGTTGGTGAAGTACGTG
>CAZLVJ010000063.1:0-5028 GCA_964562935.1 uncultured Nitrososphaerota archaeon | reverse complement strand
CAACGAAGATAATAAAGGAGATATTGACGAGAGAAGACCTTCAAAGGCTCGTTGCAGAGCCAGACCATAACGTTTCACGATGACCTCAGGACCCTCTTGTAGTAGTCTATTAGGCGTGGCAAAACGTCTTCGACCTTCCACTTGGCTTTAAACTTCAAGACCTCCTCTGCTTTCCTCGTGTCCGCGAGCGTGTGATGAACGTAGTTCTTTATAGGATTCTCGACGAACCTTGCCTTAACCTCTAGGCCCTTACTCCTCAAGATGTTCAGCATGTCCTTAAATGAGTAGGGCCTTCCCCCTCCAACGTTAAATACCTCGTATTTGCTGTCACTGTACTCCAAGGCTTTGATGTTAGCTTCAACTACGTCTTTGACGTATATGAGGTCTCTGGTCTGTGACCCGTCGCCGTATATTACGAATTCGTCCCCTCTCAACCCGCTCCATATCATCTGAGTCAGCACGTTGGCATAACCCCCTTTGTGTTGCTCCCTCTCGCCGTACACGCTGAAGTACCTGAGGGCGACGACCTCGACGCCGTGAAGGTCCGAGTACAGCTTGCACAGCCTCTCGCAGTAGTATCTAGCCTCGGTATAGTAGTCCGTCACGAGCACGGGCATGTCCTCTCGCCACGGGGTGGGGTTGCCGTTGTAAATAGAGCTCGTCGACGCCAGTATCACCTTTGACTTGTTCCTCTTGGCATATTCAAGTATAGAGATCATGTCACTCACAACTTTTGAGATCAGCTGAGGATCTTTCTTGTACATGGGCGACGACGATGGGATGCCGTTGTGGAAGATCGCATTGGCTTTAAAGTCCAGGCGAATCACGTCGCCCGATGTTCCTTTGACGAGCTTTGCGTCGAGTCCTTTTACGTTCTCTTCCACGCCCAAGGAGAGATCGTCTAAAACGTAGACCTCAAAGCCTTTTTCGCAAAGCCCCTCGACTATGTGACTACCTATAAAGCCACAGCCGCCCGTTACGAGGACTTTCATGAAGAACCCCCAGCCCTCAGGCCCTCGCGGACTCGCCCTCTTTACTTAGCGTGATGAAGTCAGGACATCGTTGAGGCCACCTCATCTTTAAACCTCCTAATTTGGCCTAGCGCCTCTCTCAACCTCACAACGCCCAAGATGAGATAGTTCATCCCCGACCTCCTGTAACTTTCAACCTCTTTCACGAACTCCTTTGGGTCTTCGTGAGGAGCTATTATGCAAGCGAACGTGAAATCGCCCGCTCTCCCCTTACCCTCTCTAAGCCTCTTGACCTTTTCGACTATCTTGCCGTAGTCCTCGCTACTCACATGAACAGGAAGCCATCTAGGCCCTATGCAGATGAGGCCGTCGCCCATTTCTGCCGCTAGCTCGAGCATTCTCTTGCCAACACCTCCAAACCACAGGGGTGGGCGTGGCTTCTGCAAGGGCTTGGGCAAGAGGACTGCCTCCTTAGCCTTGTAGTACTTTCCCTCGAAGCTCGTCTTGTCCTCCGTCCAAAGCCTTACTATGAGGTCGAGCGCCTCTTTGGTCTTCTCGAACCTCACTTTGTTTGGGTCCCAGCAACTATAAGCCTCGAACTCGGGAGCGTACCACCCCATGCCGACCCCCAAGATGGCCCTCCCGCCTGAGAGCACGTCGAGCGTAGAGACCATCTTTGCGAGCATGCCGGGTGGCCTGAAGGGTATGGGGGTAACGCAAGTTCCAAGCCTGATTTTGGAGGTCTTAGCGGCTAGGTAGGACAAGTAGAGCCACGGCTCCAAGGTCTCGTCGCTCCACGGGAGCATGTAGTGGTCGGTGACGAAGAATGCATCGAACTCTAACTTCTCGGCCTCCAATACCACCTCTTCGAGCATGCCGAGCCTATCCAGCAATCCCCTCTGAGCGTTCGAGACGACGACCCCGAACTTCAAGCAAACCACCAAGTGATAACGTATAGAGGCCCTCGCGCTAAATGTCTTGCCCTAGGTACTCCTGCGCCCAACCCTACCTTAGCGGTGGTGACTCACGGCATTTTGCGTTGCTCGGTCTTTCTGGCGCTACGCCCTCTAGACACGATTCTGTCATTGACATGCCCTTGTAGCCCTCAAATTGCGTGCAATTGATTGCGTAGCTAATCGCGCGATGAGGTAGGGGCAAGACCCTCGATGATAATGACGGCCCTTGAAGTAGATGGTTCGGGGCAATCGTCGAGGACGGGGATCAGCAAGAGGTATCGACGAATACCCGCATTCGCGCCCGTATTTTTGCGATAGAGAATGCGCAGAGAGTGTTAGGGAATTCTTATCTAGTTAGACGTTCAAAGTTATTGACGACCGCCTAACGTAAGCCCGCTAAGTGGTCATCACTTCGTCGTGGGCCCTATGAGTATAGAGGAATTCGGTATCAGCAAGGTTGTGCGAGGGGGCTTTTGGCTTTACGTTAACAGCATCGTCAATAACCTCGCTGGCTTCGCGTACTGGCTTGTGATATCGGCTATGGCTGGGGCGGAGGTCTTAGGAGTCACGAGTGCCGTCGTGGGCTTGGCGAGCCTCGTAGCCGGGATCATAAACCTTGGGATAGGAGCTGGCTGCCAGAGGTTTTTTGGGCTATGCCTCGGCCACGGCGATAGAGAAGGGCTCAAGGCGTACTTTTGGAGCTCCGCGATATTCACTCTCTTCATACACCTCTCTTCATCCTTGGCGCTCTTGGCTTTGGGGTTGTTAGGTGTAAACGTAGATACGTTTACGAACAACATGCTCTTCTTGGCTGGTGTAATACTCTTCTTCCAGGCCTTTGTTCCATTTCAAAGCCTGCTAATCTCGCTCCTGAAGACCGACGTAATCCTCTACGCGAACGTCATTGGCAATGCCTCTAAGTTCGTCGTAGGGGTATCCTTAGTCGCGTCGGGCTTTGGCTGGCTCGGAGCTGGCCTAGGCTATGCCGTCTTAGGCGTAGCGTCCTCCATTTTAACGGCGATTTACTGCTTGAAATTGGTGGGCTTCAAGCCCGCTTGGCGGTTGTCTGCTCTGAGCGACGTCTTGAAGGCGGGCTTCGCTTCTTGGCTCCCCAACGTCATAGTCACGTTGGGGCATTGGCTCGGGGTTTTGATAGTCTTCGGAACTGCTGGGGCGGCCGAAACTGGACATTACTACGTTGCCCTAGCCATAGCTAGCGTGGCATTAATGATATCCACGAGCTTGACGAGCTTGTTGCTACCGGTCTTGAGCGGAATGGAGGACGGGCGTAAGAGGGCCGCGAGCCGAACTTTGAGGATAAGCCTTGCATTCATGACGCCCGTGGCGGTGTTTATAGGCCTATACCCTTGGCTTCCTCTGAGCTTGCTAGGGCATCAATATATTGACGCTAGCCCCTTATTGTCAATCTTGCTATTGGGTTGCGTTCCCCTCGCCTTGTCCAGTTGCGTCACTAGCTTGCTGTATGCCTACGGCCGCTACGACTTAGTTTTGAGTGTGGGCCTCGCCCAAAATTTGCCCGCTGTAATCTCTTACCTCCTCTTGATTCCTTCCCTAGGAGGGCTTGGGGCGGCCATTAGCTATGCCCTTGGGCGTTTTGCGGGCCTTGTAGCTGCGATATTTGCTGGCAGGGCCGTGAACTTCTCGTTTGACTTCAGGGGCTTGGCTTGGGTATTGGGCCCCTCCTTAGCTGTAGGGCTTGCGTGCTGGGCCCTTGGCCTCCACTGGGCCATAGCGCTGGTAGCCATAGCCTCGCTTTCACTCTTCTCATACGCCAAGCTCGGAGTAATAAGCCGTAGCGACCTGCGTGAGATCGCTCATGCCTTACTCTCCAAGGAAATGGTAGATCGCCTAGGCGGAAAGACTAGACCTATGCTCGACCTCCTCTACGGCCCTCACGCAACTTGCCGCGACCGCAAAGAGACTCCTGAGAAAGGCAAAGCGCCCTCGGATAAATCATAGAATTGCAGAAAGGTCTGCCCGACGAACGTCGAGGCGTATAACCAGAAGTGCTACGACTTAAGGTGTGCCTGTCTTGTCCCTAGGCTAGTTCTATTCGCAACATCTCGGTAAAGACGAAGCTCCTAGCTTCTTTTACTAGCTTTCGAAGCCAGGGCGAGAGGGCGTAGCTGACGGCGAAGTACACTGCTCCGGCTATTGCTACGTGAGCCAATAGAACGGGAGCATCACTCCAAAAACTCATTACCGCGATAGCATGAGAGCCTAGGGCGAGATAGCACGAAGTGCTGCAAAGGCTTGCGACTATGAAGGGGGCCATGCCGCGCCAGGGGAACTTGAGGTCAATGACTTCTTTAGTCAACTTGTACAGGGGGTGTGCGAAGGCAAGCAGGCCGATCAACCAACCAACGGGATAGGCCGAAGCCAAGGGGACGACTCCTAGACCCCCTTGGAGAAAGGCCAGTAAGAGGGCCGTGCCTATGGCTAGGCCTAGGACGTGCATCATCGCGCTCGCGAAGCCCCACTTAAATAGCCTGCTCTTAATGTAGTCGCTGATCGAGATCTCGGGCTTTAGGTCGACCCTCTCGCGACCGCTAACGACGGAATGAAAGATGCCGAAGAAGCCCTCGATGAACACGTAGAGGCTGGCGATCCATACGACCCAATAGGCGTCTCGGTAGACGGGGTTCAATAGGGTCAGCAGGGGGCGTGACAAGCAAAGGATTGAGGTGAACATGAAGGCAGTGATGGCGAAGTAGAGCTTAGTTATTTCCTCGACGTCGCTGGCAGAGCCGCCACGCAACATCTTGGCATAGAGGCCCGCAGCAGTAGCGCGGCCATAGGCTATCTGGTTTCTCAAGCTATAGCTCGCACTCATATACGCGACGGGGCTCTCGGAGCCGCAAAGCCCCGCGAGCAGTATGCGATCGCTGTTGACTAGCATGCCATCGAAAATCCCCAAGAGGGGGATCGGAAAGCCCTTGAACCACCTCTTGGCGAGGCCGAAGTCAATTCCGTCCCACCTCAACCCCTTCTTGACTAAGATCATCAACGCGATTGACGTCGAAATGGCACTAGCCAAGAACGCGGCGAGTAGAGCCCCGCTTAGGCCCGAGCGTAATAGC
>CAZLVJ010000062.1:0-5140 GCA_964562935.1 uncultured Nitrososphaerota archaeon | reverse complement strand
AGGGCCCGTGGCCCACGTCGTGCAAGAGGGCCGCGAGCCTAAGTTCTTGAACGTCATCGGCCGAAAATCCTAGGTCAAGTAACTTGTTACTTGCTATCGAGGCTAGATGTAGAGTTCCCAACGAGTGACCAAACCTGCTGTGATCCGCCCCAGGATAGGTCAGGTAAGCATTTCCAAGTTGCCTTATCCTGTGAAGCCTCTGAAGTGGATACGTATCTAAAACGTCTCTCTCAAGCTCGTTTATTAGCACATAGCCGTGGACTGGATCTCTTATCTCCCCCCACGTCTTGGAGCTTCTCTTCATCAAACGTTGACCTCACGCCTCCTGAGCTCCTTTACGACGTAGTTCCTTATATCTGAGGCGACTTCTTCGATGGGCCTTGAGGAATCGACCACGAACCATCCATTTTTAGAGGCCATGTCTAAGAGGTGCTTCCTTACAGCTTTTAAAAAGTCGTGCTTCTCGAACTTCTCCTTAATGGCTTGCTTCCGCGAAAGCGATACCGCAGGATCCACGTCCAATATTATGGGGACGTCGGGCTTTAGGGAGTATTTGTTTATCTCTATCAACCAGTTGGGCTCCAAGCCTTGGGCTTGCTGATAGGCGAGAGACGATATGATGGATCTATCTGACACGACTATGACTCCCTCACTCAAGAGCTTCCCGATTAGCACTGAGTGCTCGACGCGATCCGCTGCGAACAAGAGGGCATCCACGGCTGGATGAGCCCTTTCATCGAGCAAGTAGCACCGGATCAGCGAACCTATCCTACCGTTCGTGGGCTCTTTAGTCGCGAAGACCTTCAAGCCCCTCGATGTCAGCCAGTCCGCAAGCAACTTTGTGTGAGTAGTGGAGCCAGCTCCGTCCACTCCGTCGAGCGATATGTACAGGCCTTTCACGAGAAATCACTTCAAAATATGAGCGAGTGGAAGGGCTTAAGCTTAAAATCCTGCCGCTATGGGGTCCTCAGGCTTCATTACCTCTCTTAGTAATGCAGTGGCGTAGCTGGACTTGGGTAAGGCGAACTTCATCTCCAAAGCGTCGTCTTTGACCGTGTAAGATAGATCTCGAGGCTTAAAGGCCAATTGCCTGAGCAGGCCCATCCTACCCTGCAAGCCCAAGCTTTCGAGGCTCTTAAACGGGGGCTCTAGCCCCTCTTTCTTGAAGAGGGAGAGCACTAATTCGTTCATGTATCCCTCGGGCTTCACCTTAACGCAAGCGGGGACGAAAGCCAATACTACTTGGTCCTCTCCTAGCTCTAACGGGCTCTTGGCTATGAACGTGGGCCTCACGGGGTTTCCGTAAGCATCGCACTTGGCTATTATGTCGCCCTCAACAACTCTCCTCAGGGAACCCAGCTTGCGCAGCCTCTCGCTCAGCGCCTTATTGAATATGTAGGAGAGATACGCGTCTACGTGCAACGTCAACACGTACCTAGGGAGCCTCTTCAGGGAACCCAAGTAGTCGCCTGGCCTCTTTATGAGCCACCTTATCATTAAGCGCTCGAAGATCAAGCTTCTCGGGAATTTCTTCAGCGCGCGCTTGAAGTCCATGGTCTCGGCTAGGAAGGCCCTAGCCTCCTTATGATCCTCAGGCTCGTTAGGGTAAGGGGTCGCTAACATTTCCATAACCGCTTTTTTGTAGTCTCCTTGAATCAACAGCTTGCCGACTATGTGCGTGTTGGGCCTGTTGACGCCAAATCTCTGATAGCCATAGAAGTTCGGAGCTCCACCTAGCTCACTGAGTTGCGACAACGTCCCTCTTAGGAGGTCCTCGGCCTCTCTTACTGATACGTCGAGGTCCCTGATCCTTATGGTGAAGCTGTTGCCGAGCAACATGCCCGGTCTCAAATGTTTCTTCGCCCTGTACACATCAATTACCTTCAGCTTCTCGCTCGATATCGAGTAGACGTCAAAGTTCTCTGGGACCTTTACTGTGAACCTCTGCCTTGAGATTGCTCTCGTGTCCTTTAGACCCGCGAAGCCGACGTGCTTAAGCGGGATCTTCAATTTTTTAGAGAGCATTACGGCTGCCGTCAAGGTGTCTATGCCCCTCTTCTCTATCACTAAAAGAGCAAGGGATCCCGACGGCCCTCCCTGAAGCGGGATCTCCTCGACCACGAAGTCCTCCAAACTCTTCCTGATGACCCCGCCTGTGCCACTGGTCGTCGTCCCATAGACCTCCATGCCTAGGAGCCTGTCAAGCTCGGATTTGGATTCTAGGACCATGTCCATCACAGCAGCTTTAAGTGGCCCGTCACCTTGTCTATGAGAGTGGAGGGGGCTGGCCCTATCCCCAAGGCCGTTATGGTGCCTGGCTCGAGCTCCGTCAGGCCCGCGTCAGAGACTAAGTAGCATGGCAACTCTAGCTCTCTCGCTCTTCTTTCGAGGGCCAGGAGCTCCTCTAAGCTTTGGACTCCTAAGACGACCTTCTTCTGACACTGCCGAAACCATTCTTCGACCCACTCAGGTCTTGACTTCCTGGCCTCTTCGAGGCTTGAGACCGACGCGTGGGCTACCTGAGCACAGGTCTTGCCCTTGCTCATTCTCAAGTCCCTCCTCACAACTATCACTTGCTTTAGGTCGGTCGAGGTCATAACCTCTAGCTATTAAAGGGCCCTCCCACATGAAGTTAGTGGTGCGACGGTTGAGGTCTCTCGACGTTGTAGTGATAGGCGGAGGGCCCTCAGGCCTGAGCGCTTCTTGGAGCGCAGCCTCTCGAGGGGTTGAGGTGGTGGTCCTCGAGGAGCACGAGGAGATAGGGAGGCCGAGGCACTGCGCAGGCCTGGTCAGCGGCGAGGGGTTGAAGCTCATAGACATGCCCCGCAGGAGCGAGTACGTGGAGAGCGAGGTCAGAAAGGCCTTGTTAGTGGCCGACGACTTCTACGTCGAATTGAGGAAGCTAGGAGAGCCAGTCTACGTCTTAGATCGAGAGGCCTTCGACAAGGCCATGGCCGACCGCGCGACTAATCGCGGGGCTGAAATATTGTTAGAAAAGAGGGTGAAGAGGGTAGAGAAGAGAGGAGATGAGTACTTAGTCAAGACCAGCGATAGCTCGTACGCGTGCAAAGTCGTCATCGATGGCGAGGGCGCTGTTTCCAAGCTGGCTAGGGATATGGGCTTAGAGGGGCCCAAGCTTAAGATTCCAGCTCTCCAGATCGAGGTCAAGGGTCGTATACATCTAGACGAGGTCTTAGTGATTTTGGGTAGTGAGTGGGCTCCCGGCTTCTTCTCATGGGTAATACCGTTAAGCGATGGTGGGTTGCGCGTAGGCCTCGCATCAATCATCGGTCAGTGCGACATCTTGCTAAGGAGACTTATCAAGAGGCATCCGCTCGTATCCAAGCTCTTAAGGGAGGCTCGTGTAAGGAGGAAGTATGGAGGAATGATAGTCATAGGCCCTCCGAGAAAAACTCATGAAGGGAACTTCATGGTTGTCGGCGACGCGGCCGGCCAGACCAAGCCTTTAACGGGCGGCGGAGTGGTCTACGGAGCTCTATGCGGCTCTCTAGCAGGTATGGTGGCTTCGTGTATTGTCAACGGGAGGGCCGACGCCTCTCTATACGAGAGGTCGTGGAGAAGTTTTCTGGGCTTGGAGGAAAGGTTGGGGATGATTCTGAGGAAGGCCCTTGTAGCTGATGGTGCAGGAGAGCTGTTGAAATTCGCCTTCAAGAGCGGTTTGCTACCGCTGATCGAGAAAAACGTTCACTACGAATATCACGTAGGCTCTATGATTAAAAAGCCCTACCTACTTCTCCTCGCTTCTTCGCTCTTAGCCCTCTCACTACTCACGAAAGCATTTAAATACTTCCTATAAGCTCCGCTTCCTAAGCGGAGGAGGTTAAGGTTTGTCTGAAGTCCAGCTACCCTTGTGCTCTTCATGCAAGAAGCCCATAGTGCCTGGAACCAAGAGCACTAAATTCTACTGCCCTAACTGTGGAGAGACGCTCTTTTGGAGGTGCTGGTATTGCAGAAAACATGCCAAGTCCTATAAGTGTCTCAAGTGTGGATTTCAAGGGCCGTAGAAAGGGGTGATGAGGGTGGCAAAGGTAATGGTCCTATTGAGGGTGTTGCCCTCAGATGTAGAAGTGGACGTGGAGGGCTTGAAGGAGAGGATTCAAACGGAAATAGCAAAACTGGGAGGAGGATTCGCCCTTCAATCTTACGGAGTTGAGCCCATAGCCTTTGGGCTCAAAGCTCTAAAGCTCGCCATTGTAATGCCTGAAGAGACCGAAGGAGGTACGTACCTGTTAGAAGAGGTTATACGGGGCGTCGAGGGAGTAGGAGAGGTAGAGGTAGAGGTCGTTTCGAGGATTAGCTGATTGGAGATAAGCTTAATTAAGAAGAAGGCTCTGCATAACTTGCTAAGCCGGGTTTTGTGTAGGTAGCATTGTTTAGAATAGGGTGGCGAGAGACGCTTAACGAATGAGGTGTAGAGAGTGTCCGATGAGAATGAGAAGTCAACTAAAGACGCAGTAAACGAAATTGTCTTAAGAGTCGCGGACGCTAAAGCGAGAGATGTAGGTAGAGGAAAGGTTAGGATAGACAGCGAAGTTATGAGAAAATTAAACCTAAACGTGGGCGACGTTGTCGAGATAGAGGGCAAGAAGAGGACTGCGGCTATCGTCTGGCCCGCTTACATCGAGGATCAAGGAGCGGGCATAGTGAGGATGGACGGGCTCATAAGGAGAAATGCTGGCGTGGGTATAGGGGATAAAGTCGTCGTCAGGAAAGCTAAGGTGTCTCCAGCTCAGATGGTTAGGCTGGCCCCCGAATCCTTCACGATCTCCATAGACCACAGCTTTATGAACTTCGTTAAGAGGAGGTTGATAGACTATCCTCTAGTTGAGGGGGATCACGTCCTCATACCCGTCCTAGGCCAAGCGATACCATTTGTAGTCGTCGCTACTAAGCCATCGGGCGTCGTCGTTGTGACGGAGTCCACGAACCTGATAATCCACGAGAAGCCAGCCGAGGAAGCTAGGGCAACGAGAGTGACTTACGAGGACATCGGGGGACTCCACGAAGCGATCCAGAAGATCAGAGAGATGGTTGAGTTGCCGCTCAAGCACCCCGAGCTCTTTAAGAGATTGGGCATCGAGCCCCCGAAGGGAGTGCTCCTCTACGGTCCTCCTGGCTG
>CAZLVJ010000061.1:0-5144 GCA_964562935.1 uncultured Nitrososphaerota archaeon | reverse complement strand
GCGCGATCAAGGTGTCGGACTTCAGGCCAGTGCCCTGGCCAGTGGCCTTGGCTAGAGCGGTAGGGGCGCTCAAGGGCAAAAACTACCCGGAGTTCACTGCCCATCCGCACTGCGGCGTCGCGACCTTCTTCTTGGCGGAGGGCGACAACATGGTGCCGGTCACGAGGTACGCCGACGTCGACAAGATGGCCGAGGACTTCTGGGAGGTCTACAAGCTCGCGTCCGAGGGCAAGAGGTTCAGGGCCTACCTAAAGTTGATTAGGACGGCGGGTCGGGTCAAGGGCAAGCTCAGGAGGCTCCTATTGAGCGTGCTGATTAGAGGCTCTTACGACGCGCTGGGGCAGCTTATGAGGAAGATGGTGTTGCTGGGTTGCATGCACTTCATGGACCCCTACAACTTCGACCTCGAGAGGGTCGAGAGGTGTTGCATCCACTACGCACTGCCGGACGGCACCATAAGGCCCTTCTGCAGCTACAACAGCATCCACAGGCCGGTGGTCGAGAGAGCTCTTAGCGTCCCCTACCCCATTAAAGCCGAGAGCGCCGGTCATGGTTAAAGCGGGCCTGCTGAAGGGACTGGCGAAAGGGGTCGTGCCACCTGACCTACTAAAGTTAGTACCGAGGGGCTTCGAGGTCATAGGGGACATAGCAATTCTGAACTTGCCCAGAGAGCTCGAGGAGTACAGGTTTGGGATAGCGGAGGTCCTTCTCAACCGCCTGAGGCCCCGGATAAGGCTCGTGGTTAGGAGGGCGTCGCCAGCGAGGGATCCGGAGAGGGTTCACGCATACGAGGTCCTAGCTGGCTCTGGGGGGTTCGAGACGCTACACAAGGAGAGCGGTTGCGTCTTCAAAGTCGACATATCGAAGGTCTTCTTCTCCTCTAGGCTTCAATACGAGAGGGCTAGGATAGCTAACTTGGTCAAGCCCGGCGAGGTCGTGGTCAACATGTTCGCGGGCGTCGGGCCCTTCTCCATAGTCATAGCGAAGAGAGTTCTGAACGTCAAGGTGTACTCAATAGACGTGAACCCCGAGGCCTACAAGCTCATGGTCGAGAACGTGAAACTGAACGGAGTAGAAGACAGAGTAGTGCCGCTTTTGGGCGACGCTGCGGAGGTGGTGGACCTCTACAATCTCAAGGGCGTGGCCGACAGGGTCTTAATGCCCTCCCCTGAGCACGCCATAAACTACTTGACCAAGGCGATCGAGGCCCTGAAGGCCAGAGGCTTCATTCACTACTACGACGTGGCCCATCGCGTTAAGGACCTTCGAGGCTACGTGTTAGAGAGGGTCTCGCCTATCCTCGACGGTGCGAGGGCCAAGTGGAGGGTTGAGGGGGTCAGGGAGATAAGGTCGGTGGCCCCCTCCAAGAGCTATGTATGTGCTGACTTGTACGTGGAGAAGGAAGCGACCGATTAGACCACTCTCCTAGTCCTGCGGACGATGACTTGGTCTACGCTCCTTATGGCCACGCTGTTTTGGGTAATTATCTTGGCGACCTCGTCGAAGTCTATGTTCTGGCCGATTATTGTTATCTTGACCGTCTCGGTCTTGGCGTCGACCTCCGTGACTACGACGTCCACCTCCTTCACCCCTTTGGCCGAGCATATGGCCTTGGAGAGCTCGGTTATCGGTATCTCCCTCGGCTTCAGCGCGTCTATCAAGAGCTTCCTTATAACCACGGACAAGGCAGGACGCACCTGGGCACTAAATGTGTGCTCCCAACAGGACTATAACTATTGCTGACGCTACCCCCGCAAGGATCATATACAATAGATATTCGATGGGCTTCTTACCAGCTATTTTGCTCAAGAAGTAGCCTAAGGCGCTCAGCACAACTATGCCGGTGACGAGCGAGGCAAGGGCTGCTGTAGCGAAGTCCACCCTGAGGGCTTGAGAGAAGGCGAAGGGAGCTATCAGTGTTGTGCAAACTATTAGTGGAGAGACTCCACCAACCATGGAAACCGCTAGAACAGCGATCCTCGAAGATCTCTCATATATGGAGCCCTTCATGTCCTGGAAGGTAGCTTCCTCGAGCTCTCGGAGCTTCCTCTCCCTCTCAGCCTTCTCAGTTAAATAAGCCCCCAAAGAGCCTGAAATGAACATGGCCAACCCGGCCGAGAGAACTGTTTTGACGACGGCTCTCGGGTCGGCGATGTTGGAGATCCACATTCCCATTATCACTCCAAGGGCCGCCAAAGCTCCATCGAACATGTTCATGACGAAGTACCTCCTGCATATTTCGTGCGCTCCGCTCATTCTCAGCATCTTCTTGAAGCCGTCCAGCTTACGCTGTAGCGACTTAAGCCTCTCCTTTGCCTCGATTGCACGCAGAGAGATGCGATTTCACCTCAGCTTCTCCGATCATGCGAGTTTGCTTTTCACATAGCTTTGGTACGTTAAAAGTGAGGGGACGACTAAAAACTCTTGCGCCTCGAATAAGCACATCTCTATTGCACACGACTATCCGCTCAATCTCATGCTAGACCTCGTCGTTTTGCCCCTCCATTCACGAGGAGGGCGAATGACGTGTAAGCCACATAGGCTCGAGGGCTCTTCGGGTTTATCAGTAATTTCCCAAATTACGCGCCCTCGATTTGCTTAATAGCATATGTTGACCCGAGGAAGCGATGGTCATGTGAGGGAGAAGGCTTATTAGCTCCTCCTCAAAAGAGTTCTGAACCTGCAGAGGGTTCGGGATATGGGTGATCGCCAAATCAAGGTTCATTGAGATCTACGACACCACACTTAGAGACGGAGCGCAAGGAATGAGGGTCAACTTCTCGCTCCAAGACAAGATAAGCCTCACGCTGAGGCTCGACGAGTTCGGGATCCCCTTCATCGAAGGGGGGTGGCCCTTCTCGAACCCGAAGGACGAGGAGTACTTCAAGGCCATAAAGGACTACTCCCTTAGGCAAGCAAAGATCGTAGCCTTCGGGAGCACGAGGAGAAAAGGCGTCAGGCCGGAGGAGGACGAGAACCTCAATGCCATAATCAAGTGCGACGTAGACTACGCGGCGCTCGTCGGCAAGTCCTGGATCCTCCACGTGAAGGAGGTCTTGAGGGTCAAGCCCGAAGAGAACCTAGACATGGTCTACGACTCGATAGCCTACTTGAAGAGCCACGGGATAAAGGTGATACTCGACGCCGAGCACTTCTACGACGGCTACAAGGACGACCCGGAGTACGCCCTCAAAGTCCTCGAGGTAGCTCGAGAGGCCGGGGCCGAGAGGATAGTACTCTGCGACACCAACGGAGGCACTCTAACCCACGAGTTCTACGAGATAACGAAGAGGGTGTGCGAGAAGTTCGGGGATTGCATAGGAGTGCACTGCCACAACGATTCTGGCTTGGCGGTGGCCAACAGCTTGATGGCTGTGGTGGCGGGGGCCGCCCAAGTCCAAGGGACCATCAACGGCATCGGAGAAAGGTGCGGAAACGCGGACCTCTGCCAAATAATACCCGCCTTGGAGATCAAGATGGGCTACAGGGCCCTTAGCTCGAGCTCCAACGGCCTCCGAGGCCTGAGAGATCTATCGCTGTTCGTCTACAACCTGATCGGCATGGAGCCCAACCCATACCAGCCCTACACTGGGCAGTACGCCTTCGCCCACAAAGCTGGGACCCACAGCGACGGAGTGATAAAGGTCTCGAGGGCCTACGAACACATAGACCCGGAGCTCGTGGGCAACGATAGGTTCATAGCGGTCTCCGAGATCGCGGGCAGATCGGCCGTAGTCCACAAAGCCAAGAAGCTCGGCCTGAGCCTCAAGAAGAGCGACCCTGTAGTACTTAAGGTCTTGAGGATGGTGAAGGAGCTCGAAGCGTCTGGTAAGATATTTGAGGACGCCGATGGCTCTCTGTACTTATTGCTGTTGAAGGCGATGAACGCGTACAAGCCCCACTTCGAGGTGCTGTCTTGGACTGTGACTAGCAGGGCGAGCAAGGGGGGCGTAAAGTCCCTCTGCACAGTGAGGCTCAAGGTCAAGGAGAAGATAGTCACAAGCGTAGCCGAGGGAGTAGGCCCTGTGCACGCGCAGGACTTGGCTATAATGAGGGCGTTGAAGCCCGAGTACCCCTATCTAGAGCGCGTCAACCTGATAAACTACAAGGTGTCGATAGTTGGGAGGAGCGCGGGAACGGCCTCCGTTGTCAGGGTGCTCATAGAGTTCAAGGGCGACGGCGAGTACTGGACGACCACCGGGTCCTCAGCCAACATACTCGAAGCGAGCATGGAGGCGCTAGTTGAGGGGTACGAATACTACCTTCACAAGCGCGAGCTCCAAGCGATGGACATCGGTCAATAACCTCAATTAAACTTATAAGCATCGGCTAAGAAACAACATTTCTAGATGCGCCTTGTTTCGAAGGCCTAAAGGCCCTTAGGATGAAGGCCCTCGCTAACGAGGTGACCGTCGAAGACGCCATGCGGTGCTTATTGGGCTTGAGCAGGGACGAGGTCAAGGTCTACTTCATGCTCCTGAAGAAACCCATGACCATCGAGGAGATGGCTGAGCTACTAGGCAAGAGCAAGCCGACCGCCTACAGGATAGCTGCCAAGCTCACGAACATGGGCCTCTTAATTAGGAGGGCCCACATAATCGAGAGGGGAGGCTACTACTACAAGTACGAGGCCGTCGAGCCCGAGAGGGTCAAGAGGGGCATTCAAGAGGTCCTCAACGTCATATGCAAGAGGGTCTTGGAGGCCTTGAACCAGGACTTCATGGAAATAATGAAGAAGATGCAGAGCTATGGGGCGAAGGAGAAAGAGGGGGTAGGCGAAGGCAGTAACTGAGCTCCTTTTCGGAATCCCTTCAATTCCGATAAACGCTTAACTACTCGTCCCCAGCTTTCAGGGCTGGCAGGGATGAAGCTTGTCCACTAGGGTGTCAACCCTTCAGGTCTACAAGCTCCTGCCCGGGACCAATTGCAAGAAATGCGAGACCACTTGCATGGGCTTCGCCGTCAAGCTCGTTAGGAGAGAGGCCAAGATAGAGGACTGCCCCCCGTTGGTCAGCGACCCCAAGTACTCCGATAGGCTCGCGAAGCTCAGAGAGCTCTTGGCGCCCCTACTCTCCGCCGCCGAGACGCTAGTTCAGGTCGACCCCGAGAAGTGCATCGGGTGCGGCAACTGCATCGTGGCGTGC
>CAZLVJ010000060.1:0-5204 GCA_964562935.1 uncultured Nitrososphaerota archaeon | reverse complement strand
GGTACATAGCAGTGACATGGCCTGGCGACGACAAGGTGGAGAAGCTCATAAAGAAGAAGCGATTGGGGAAGCTCAGCAAGCAAGAGGACGAGGAGCTCAGGAAGTACCAGATGTCGGCGGGCTTGGTATTGACGTACGGCAAGAAGGCCGTCATGGTTCTGGCCGCGAGGGGCGTGGGGCCTCAGACGGCGTCGAGAATACTTGCCAAGGACGCTAGGGGCGACGGCACGCTGTTCAAAGAGATTTTGGAGGCCGAGAAGAACTACATCAGGACTAGGATGTATTGGTCGCAAGATTGATTTGTAACCCAACTATCACGTGCACCGAATCATTAGCTGGTAATAGTTAAATATTAGGGAAGAACACGTAACCAGCAGATGTTACTCAGGGCTTTGTTGGTGGGAAAATGCCAAAAATTTCTATAGTAGTGTCCTCGGACAAGATCGACAAAGTGTTTCCGGCAGTAGTTTTAGCCACCACGGCATCGACTATGGGATGGGAAGCCGAGCTATTTTTCACTTTTTGGGGCCTTCTGGCCATAAAGAGGGGTTACGAGGTCAAGGAAGTCAGCCTAGACCACAAGCATTTCGAAGGGAAGTTAAGAGAGGCCATCAACGCTGGGGCCATGCCCGACTGGAGGGAGATGTTGAAGCAGGGCAAGAAGGCTGGGAAGTTAAAGGTCTATGCCTGCTCCGCGACGATGAAGTTGCTAGGAATTAGAGAAGAGGACTTGATTGAGGACGTGGACGAGGTCGTAGGAGCGGCCACGTTCCTGAGCAGGGCGAAGGACTCAGAGGTCAATCTCTTCATCTCCTAACAAGCAGCCCTAACCGCGAAAGGAGGCGGCTCAAGATGAAGGTCGATCTAGTTGTCGATGCTCGCTACAAGTCGTGCCCAGGCCCGCTCCTCGCATTGGCAGAAGCTGTCAGTAGGGCCAGTCCTGGGCAGGTAATCCTGTTACTCGCAACCGATCCGGGAGCGCCTTCAGACGTTAGGGAGTGGGCCTCGAACGTCGGCCACAGAGTTCTGAACGTCGAAAAAGTCGGCGACACCTGCCAAATATACGTGGAGGTCTCGAGATGACCTATAGCGACCTGTCTAGGTCTATACGCGAGCTAATCGAGTCGCACGGGATGCCTGAGAGAGAAGTGTATTTGGACAACGAAAACTCCGGCCTGATATTTCCAGAATCCCTAAAGGCTATGGAAGACGCATACAACTTGAGCGGCAGGGGGCATCCATCGATAACCCACCTCAGGGGCTGGATGAGCTATCAGATGTTGTATGAGGCCACGGAGAGCATGGCCTCGGCGATCAACTGCAGCCCGAGCGAGATAGTCTACACGCATAGCGGGACTGAGGCGAACAACCTAGCCATACTCGGCTCGGCGGGCCCCTCACATGACAGAAAGAAGATCTTGGTGTCGAGCATAGAGCACCTGAGCGTGATATTTCCGGCTGAGAGGCTTCAAAAGTACGGATTTAAAGTCATCAGGGTACCCGTCAACGGCGAGGGTTTCGTCGACTTAGACTTCCTGTCCAAAAATGTCGATAGAGAGACCCTACTGGTCAGCATAGCAGCCGTAAACCACGAGATAGGTACGATCCAAGACATGAAGGCCATACGCGATGTGGTCAGGGATAAAGACGAAAACGTCTTAATTCACACGGACGCTTGCGACGCCCTTGGAAGGGTGCCCCTAGACCTAAAAGCCTTGGACGTCGACCTGGCGTCGTTCAGTAGCCATAAGGTGTATGGGCCCAAGGGCGTAGGCGCGCTGTACGTCAGAGAGGGCATCAAGCTAGAGCCAATAATCTATGGGCAACTCAGCACGCAGAAGCTATGGCCCGGCGTCGAGAACGTCCCCGGCGTTGTGGGCTTCTCCAAGGCCGTAGAGATCTTACACAAAAACTTTGGAGAATACGTCGCTAAAATGACGGACCTCAGGGATCGCCTAATAAGGGGGATCATAGAGGGCATCGATCATACCATCTTAAATGGGCCTACTGGCGATAGGCGCTCGCCCGATAACGTGAACGTTAGTTTCCTCTACTGCGAGGGGGAGGCCTTGACCGTCGAATTGAGCATGAGGGGCGTTTACGTCTCTAGCGGGAGCGCCTGCACGAGCCGAGTCCTAGAGCCGAGCCACGTCCTCCTAGCAATCGGGCGTAAGTACGAGGAGGCCCACGGAAGTTTGTTGATGAAGGTCTCGCCCTTCGTCACGGCCGAGGACATAGACTATGTTTTAGAGGTCCTGCCGAAAGTCGTCGACAGAATCAGGAGTCTGAGCCCTATTAAACCTAGGGGGAGGTGAGCGAACTGTCGAGCCGAGTCCCTTTGACTTATAGCAAGAAGGTCCTGGAGCTATTCAGGAACCCGAAGAACCTCGGCAGGATTGAAAACGCCGACGCCGAGGCGCTAGCTGGCAGCCTCGCCTGCGGGGACATGATAGCTATATACTTAAAGGTTGATGAAGCGACCGAGAAGATAGTCGATGCCAAGTTCGAAAGTTACGGGTGCGCGGCGAACATAGCCGCCGCGAGCATTTTGACGGAGATGGTCATCGGTAAGACCCTGCAAGAGGCCTGGAAAATTTCTTGGAAGACGATATCTGACGAGCTCGGCGGGTTACCAGCCGTTAAGTATCACTGCGGCATACTGGCGGTGGGGGCCTTGAGAAGGGCCATAAGAGCTTACTACGCTAATAGACCTAAGCCGGATTGGCTTCCAAGCGACTTGACTCAAGAAGAAAAGCATGCTTTAGAAGAGGAAAAGCTCATGGAGATCATGGCTAAAAGGGCCCAGAGAGCCGTATCTTAATTTACAACAAGCCCCTCTGTAGGGGGGTGGCCACGTAATCTCGTTGACCTCATTCGCCTGTGCGCATGCCCCTGTAACACCTCTTGGGCGCCCGCTTATGCTCCATTCATCGTGCTATGCGGAGCGATAAGGCGATGTGATAGCTTTGCTCGCGCAAAGAGATGGAAGCCGTTTCGATGCTATGACCATGATTTAGCCTTTAGAGCTTGGTGTAGGTCTTAACTTAAGATCTCCTGAATAATGGCAAAGGCCCCTTCAAATAGGAGCCCTTTAAATGGGTGAAGTAAAAGTTGAAACCAGAGGCACGGACTTCATGGGCACTCGTTGGCGAAAGGCCAATACTTTTAGGCCTAGCGCACGGCTAACTACAAGAGCGCCTAAGCCTCGTAGAAGTGGGAGGGGAGTTGGAGAAGGACGAGCTAAGGGCCTCTCAAGCCAAGCCCGTGGGCATCATCGAGGGCAAGACCACTACTAGTAGCTTTAAGGTCAAGGTCTTGTCTGATGACGTCGGCAGGAACTCCTTCCTCGAGGTATTTCACGAGGGCGCGTACTACGTTTGCGGGATTAAGGAGCTGTATAGAACCGAGGAGGGGGTCTACGCCGAGTGCTTCGTCATAGGCCAAGGGCCTAAACTGCCCTTCACCCCCGCGAGCCCGGTCTACCTCGCTAGGGGGGAGAACGTCAGGAAGGCGCTGAAGCTGAGCGACGACCCCTCGACCGGGATATACGTCGGCAAGCTCAAGGGGCTGGACTGCAAGGTCTGGCTCCCGATAAAGAGGTTGGGCAGGATATTCATCGTCGGCAAGCCGGGCTCGGGCAAGTCCTACACAGCAGGGGTCATCATAGAGGAGCTATTGAAGAAGGGCATACCGCTGCTGGTGATAGACGTCCACAGCGAGTACTCTAGCCTGAAGGTGATGGGCGACGTGACGTCCGAGGAGTTCGACGTCTACCCCAAGTCCTACGCGGAGAGCGTAGTGGAGTTCGGGGACCCCAAGATAAATCCCGGAGCCGACGTGTCGCTGGAGGCGTTGGAGAGCGCTAACCCCGAGGACCTAGTAGTGCCGGGCCAGTGCACCATAATCAACCTGAGGGGGCTCCTGAAGGAGGAGCAGACATCGTTGGTGGCCTCCCTGCTCGAGAGGGTGTTCCAAGCCGTCGTAGAGGGGAGGCTGAGGCCCTTCTACTGCGTCCTCGACGAAGCGCACAGGTTCGCCGGTAGGGAGAGGACGAGAGCGACGGACGTCGTCAGGAGGTTTGCGCAAGAGGGCAGGAAGTTCGGCGCTGGCCTCATAGTGATAACCCAGAGGCCCCAGCTCCTCGACACGACCGTCAGGGGCCTCGTCGGCACTTGGATAATACACAGGCTCTCGGACCCAAACGACATGAGGATCACTCTTGAAAGCGGAGGGCTCGAGGGCGAGTGGGAGAACGTCATCGCTTGGCTTGAGAGCGGCGAGGCGGTCATAACCGGCGAGGCCGTCGAGAAGATACCCATAATAGTCAGGATAAGGCCTCGAGAGACGAAGCATGGCGGTGAGGGCTTCAACCCGTTGGACTACATAGCCAAGCCTAGCCAATCAGCTGCTGTGAAGACCCTCGAGAAGCTCTCCAAGGCCATGGTGCGAGACGCCGACAAGCTCCAGAAACAACCCATATCGGCTCCGGGCCTGCCCCAAGTGTTCTTGTCGATAGCTGTTGACGAGTCCGAGGTCTTGGCGAGGATGAAGGAGGCACTCGCAGACCTCGACTTCAAGTCCATAGAGCTGAACTACATGCCCGCCCTTTTCTGCGAGGTAGAGGCGAGGGTCGAGAGGGAAAGCCCCCCTGTTAAGTTCTCGGAGTCCCTCCAAAGGCTAATACCCGTAGGCGTAGGAGTCGGGGAGATAAACTGGGACAGCACACAGGCCTATGGATTAGAGCTGAAAGACTTGGAGTCAGCCGAGCTCCTCTCCTCTCCACCGCAACCAGGCTACTATCAGAAGACGTGCTTCAACATAGCTGACCCGAAAGTAGTAAAAAAGGTCAAAGAAGAGCTCTTGGCTTACGCCGCCACAAAGCTCGTTAAAACGGTGTATTACAGCAGGAAGCTGGGCAAGTTCTCCCTCACGAGCGACAGGCAGGCGTTCGTGGCCGAGTGCCTTAAAGAGCTGGCCGAGGTGGAACAGAGTGAGGAGAGGGACCTCGAGGAAAAGTACCAAAGGTCAACGATCGAGATAGACAAAGCCATAGAAGCGTATAAGGAGAGGCTCCGAAGGTTGGGCGAGCAGTACAACGCCTTGCGCTACGAATACGAGCAACTCAACCAGATGTTGAAGGAGGCCAAGAAGCAGAAGAAGCCGATACTCAGGCTCTCGAAGCAGCTCGAGCTCAGGAAGAGCAA
>CAZLVJ010000059.1:4044-5263 GCA_964562935.1 uncultured Nitrososphaerota archaeon | reverse complement strand
AAGAGGGCCAAGGAGCTAAAGGGCTACCCCTGGTTCCAGTCCCCCGCGTGGCAGAGGGAGCTCGACCTCTTCTTGGAGAGGAGGGAGAAGGCCGAGATAGAGGCCCTAAGCTCGAAGAGCTTGGGCTTCTTGGAGGACAGGTACCTGCCGGAGAAGATAGGCGGCGGGCTCTTCATAGTCTAAGCCCATAAGCCCAAAGGTCCAGCTTTTCAACGCAAGCCTTAAATTCACCTCGATGAGCTAACAAAGACTTGTATCAAGGCCCTTCACCTCAGAGTTTTTGGAGGGTCAGGTCTTGGTCGTTCTCACTTATGATGATGGCTACGACGTCGCCAAGATGATAGCCAAGGGGGTCGACGTCGCGAAACTACGGAGAATACATGAAGTCTTGAAGAAGACCTTGAACTGTTTTGCTGAGGAGAGTGACGAAAAGGACTTCATGCTAGGCCTCGTCGAGGGGTTGGGCGAAATAGCGAAGTTGAGGGAGGAGCTAACTAGGTTAATCAGCGTGGCCAAGTCTTTGGGCATAACGATCGAGGTCAACGTGAAGTACGACGGGTGATAGGCGCCCGCTTTTGGGTCGGCCTTCAACCACAAGGCCAAGGAAGCCTCTCAAGTAGCTGGAGAGCTTTTAAGTCAAAGCGAGGCTTTTTAGAGGACTAGACCTCCGCCGTCGGTTCGAGAGGTAGTCTCAGTGAAAGAGCACTGGCTAGACGAGTTCGTCGACTTAGCCTTAGAGAAGTCCAAGGAGCACGTGGTGGCCAGCGGTACGTCGATTTCTGGCTCGGCCCACATAGGGAACGTGGCTGACCCCCTCTACGCGCACGCGATCGCGACCGAGATAAGGAAGAGGGGAGGGAAAGCCGAGGCCCTATGGATAGCCGACGACATGGACCCCCTAGACAGCGTGCCCCCTCCCATACCGGGGGACTTCAATAAGTACTTGGGCATGCCTTACGTCGACATACCAGACCCTTATAGGTGTTGTCGAAGCTGGGCCGAGCACTTCACCAAGGAGTTCCTAGACGCCATCGAGAAGCTGGGGCTTGAGGTCAAGTACCTCTCTGGGGAGTCTATGTACCGTGATGGCACTTACTTACCATGGATAAGGATCGCTATGGAGAGAGCCGGGCAGATAAGGGACATACTATTGAGGGTGAGCGGGACCTCGAAGCCGAGCGATTGGCTCCCCTACATGCCCGTGTGCGAGAACTGCGGC
>CAZLVJ010000059.1:0-4034 GCA_964562935.1 uncultured Nitrososphaerota archaeon | reverse complement strand
GCAGAGTGGGGACGACGTACGCCTACGGCTTTCAAGGGGACAGGGTCTTGTACAAGTGCGACCTCGATGTCGGCTACGCCAAGGGGTGCGGACATCGAGGAGAGCGCGATATCAAGGAAGGCAGGGGGAAGCTACAGTGGAGGGTCGAGTGGGCCGCCCGCTGGGCCGCCCTCAACGTGACCATAGAGCCCTTCGGCAAGGAGCACGCGGCGGCCGGGGGCTCCTACGACACCAGCAAGCTCATAGTCAAGGAGGTCTTCGGCAGAGACCCTCCGATACCGCTGACTTACGAGCATGTGATGATAGGCGGTAGGAAGATGTCGAAGTCGAAGGGAAACGTATTCACGCCGTCCCAGTGGTTCGAAGTGGCCCCTCCCCAAACCCTGAAGTTCTTCCTCTTCAGAGTTCACCCCATGAGGCACAAAGACTTCAGGGTCGAGGATCTGCCAAACCTCGTGGCTGAGTACGAGAGGGCCGAGAGGATATACTACGGGTTCGAAACGGTTCAAGACGATAAACTGATGTACTTGGCCAAGAGGAACTACGAGCTCTCCCAGATAGGCAGGCCACGTCCCGTGATGCCGATACAGCTGCCCTACGACTTCGCGGTGGTATTGGTTCAGCTCTACCCCAACATCGACTTAAAGAGGCTCCTTGAGGTATTGAGGTTAACTGGGCACCTCTGGAGGGAGCCGAGTCAAGAGGACTTGGAGAGATTGCAGAATAGGTTGAGGCACGCTTCTACGTGGGTGGAGAGGTACGCCCCTGAGAGCGTTAAGATCAAGCTCCTCGAGGACCCATCGGTCGTAAGGGACAAGATCTCAAAGAGGCAAAAAGAGGCTCTCGTAAGGGCCGCCGAGCTCCTACTCGAGAGAGAGTGGGACTTAAACGAGCTCAACAACAAGTTCTTTGAGCTCTCGAGGTCCCTTGGACTAGCCCCTCCTGAGTTCTTCGAGGCCGCTTACCTAGCCCTCATGGGGAGGAGGTCCGGCCCAAGGCTCGTGAACTTCATCGCCGCGATAGGGAGGGAGAGGGTCGCCAAGTACTTCCTCGCGGCCGCTGGAAGGTGCGCGCAATAGACCCAACCTCCGTCGTCGATTCGTTTGAGGCATGGTAAGTGTGCACCGCTGTGCTATGAGAAAGCCGATGACAATTGAGCTTAGGCCGTCGATTAATGTTAACGGATTTGGGCAGACCTTTGCTTCTCTATTTAAGCCTTATTAACTAGGCTAGCTTAAACATAACCTTGCTAAAACGAAAGGAGGGTGATGTGAATGTACTGGCTGGCTCTTCTAGCCTCCTGCGTGGCCTTAGTCGTCGCTGCTGGCACCGCGGCCCTGGTGCTTGCCAAGCCTAAAGGTAGCGGGCGCATGATCGAGATATACGAGGCCATCAAGGAGGGCGCTAAGGCCTACTTAAGCACGCAGTACAAGACGCTGATGATATTCATCGTACTGCTCGCGGCGGTCTTCGCCATAACGGTGGACTACAGCTACTTCGCGTCGGGGCGCTTCGGATCGTCCTACTTCCCATACACCGGCCTGTCGTTCTTGGTGGGCGCCCTATTCTCAGCCCTAGCTGGCTACGTGGGGATGAGAGTCGCAGTGGAATGCAACGTCAGGACGGCCAACGCGGCGAGCAGTGGGCTGAGGGCCGCACTCAGCGTCTCCTTCAAGGGAGGGCTCGTCATGGGGCTGTGCATGGTCGGCCTGGCGCTCTTGGGAGTGACGCTCTTTTACTGGTTCTGGCGAGACCCTCTGCTCTTCGCTGGCTTTGGGTTCGGCGGTAGCTTGGTTGCCCTATTCGCTAGGATAGGCGGCGGTATATACACTAAGTCGGCCGACGTGGGAGCGGACTTAGTGGGCAAGGTAGAGGCGGGCATACCCGAGGACGACCCTCGAAACCCTGCTGTTATAGCCGATGCCGTTGGCGACAACGTGGGCGACGTGGCCGGCATGGCCGCTGACATCTTCGAGACCTACGCCGTGACCCTGATAGGCGCGATGCTGTTAGGCTGGCCGCTCTACAAGCAATTTAACAACGTAGTTTTCTTAGAATATCCATTGATCTTGGGGACCATAGCCATATTCTCAACGATTATAGGCGCCCTTGCTGTGAGGACCAAGGAGGGAGGCGATCCCACCTTAGCCATACTTAGGGGGATAGTCGTAACAGCGGTACTGGCGATTATAGGCTTCCTCTTGGCCACGTGGTGGCTCTTCGGAGGATCTCTAGAGCTGTTCTACGCAGCCCTCATAGGCGTGGTCATAGTCGTACTGTTGGCCGTGCTGACCGACTACTATACCTCATACAGGCACTCGCCTACAAGGTCCATAGCAGAGGCCGCTCAAGCGGGTCCAGCGATCAACATCATAAGGGGGCTAGCTAACGGCCTCGAAAGCGCCTTCTTGCCGACTCTTGTAATAGCGCTCGGTGTTATTGGAGCTTACTTGCTCGCCGGAGGGTACGCGGGCAACGTCTACATGGAGACGTTGCACAAGATCTACATGGGGATGTACGGAGTGGCCATAGCTGTCGTGGCGATGCTGTCCATAGCTGGGATAATAGTCTCAGTTGACGCCTATGGCCCGATCGTTGACAACGCAGGTGGCATCGCCGAGATGGCTGGGCTCGACCCCAAAGTCAGGGAAGTGACCGATGCTCTCGACGCCGTCGGCAATACGACGAAGGCCTTGACCAAGACCTTCGCAGTAGGTAGCGCCGGCCTAGCGGCACTATCGCTCCTGTTGGCTTACATGCATGAGGTCGCGAGTTATAGCAATATCCGCCTCGACCAGTTGACCTCAGGGTTATCGCTCGCAAGACCAGACGTGATTCTCGGCCTCCTGCTTGGAGGCGGCGTAGTCTTCTTGTTCGCGTCTTTCTGCATGAAGGCGGTGGCTAAGGGGGCCTTTGGCATGGTCAATGAGGTCAGGAGGCAGTTCAGGGAGATAGCTGGGATCATGGAGGGCAAAGCCAAGCCGGATTACGCTAAGTGCGTTGACATAGCGACTCGCACTGCGCTGAGGGGCATGGCTTTGCCAGGGGCTTTAGTGATCCTTAGCCCCATAATCGTGGGCTTCGCGTTCGGTCCCTACGCCCTCGCAGGGTTGCTGATAGGGTGTATCGTCGCAGGCCTAGCCCTGGCCTTAATGATGGCCAAGGGAGGAGCGGCGTGGGACAACGCCAAGAAGTTCATCGAGACCGGGGCCTTCGGAGGAAAGCGCTCGCCAGCCCATGCAGCGGCGGTGGTGGGAGACACCGTCGGAGACCCCTGCAAGGACACGGCTGGCCCGGCTATAAACCCGATGATAAAAGCGATAAACATGATATCGATAATATTCGCCGGGCTCATAGTAACGCACGCGCTGATATTAATACCATAGAGCAGGGTCGCCTTAACCCTCTTTTAATTCTCTCTTTTTATCTTCTAGCCATGCTGAGAAGGGCCCTTGCACGCTTAATTATCGGAAACTTGGTTGCGACTTCGAGATAACCATTTCCGTGGAGTCATCTCCGATTCGAGCGGGGACACGTTTAAATAGCTCTTTCTTTGCTGAACAGACGACCTCCACGAGTGCAGGCTCTTTTTGGGCTTGCGCTCTTGGGGAGAACTCCGAGGCGAGGTGAAACGAATATGAGGTTTAAGGGTGAAGGAAGGAGGACGCTACCGAAGCCTGTCGTGTTGGGGCAGGAGTACGATGTCGAGATCTCCGAGATCAGCAGACGAGGAGATGGATTGGCCAGGATTCAGGGCTTCGTGATCTTCGTGCCGGGCACGCGGAAGGGCGATAAGGTGAGGATCAAGGTAACGAAGATAGGTAGGAGTTACGCGATAGGCGAGGTAGTCGGGTAAGCCTCTTCAAGCTCATAAGACGACAATCTTATTCCCTCCCCCCTTCTTAGCTTTTTTGAGGGCCCTTAAGGCCATCACGACCTCCGGCGCCTTCTTGGCCTCGCTCATGGGTTGCGGCTTCAGGGACGTTATGGGCCCTACGTAGACTCCTATGCTGATCGTGGCGCCCGACCCGCTC
>CAZLVJ010000058.1:0-5341 GCA_964562935.1 uncultured Nitrososphaerota archaeon | reverse complement strand
CGACCTCTTGAGGAGGAGGCTGTTGAAGGTGATATACGCGAGCGTGGCCATTCCGCAGGCGCTTCAAGTTGCTCAGGAGAACAACGTCTGGGTCTTGAAGTGGGACAGGGACCTGACGCCCATGAAGATCGAGGAAGTCTGAGTAAGTTGACCTAAGGTTTAGTACGCTTTTGATGTGCTCTACGCTGCAAGACATTAACGACGAGGGCAGTGAACGGTCCTTAGAGCACGCGCTGTAGCCGAGGGCCTCGCGATCCTCACCATCGCTCTTGAAGCCAGCGTAGCGAGTAAGCATCTTCGGCCCTCACAGTGCTAAGCTTAAATCCTTAGAGGGCTCGAAAGTCGTAGAGCTCGCAGCCTTTAGAATGTGCTGGCGCAAAAGCCTCAAGTGATTTAAATGAAAAGGATTGAGCTGAGCTTCGCCAACCTTAAGGTCGAGTTCTACGACAGGGAGAGGGCTCTCCAACAAGTCGAGGAGTTCGCGAGGAGGGGCACTTGGCACCCGGTGGTCGTCTTTGGACCAGAGGGTTGCGGGAAGACCTCTTGGCTTAGGCAATCGGTCGAGATCCTCAAGGAGCTCAGCTTCAGCGTGATATACTTCAACCCCATGAGGAGAGATTTCTTGGTGGAGGTGGAGTTGAAGAGCATTGAGGAGAAGGTCTTTGAATTATTGAGGAGAGCGTCCTCGGCCGATGCGCTGGCGGGCTTCATAGGCTACGTAATAGACTTCGCCATCGAGGCTATGAGGGCTGGCAGGAAGAAGTTGGCGATGATAGTCGACGACGCCTTCCAGTACGTAAGGGATAGAGAGGCCGCGTTCTTCGTCAAGGGTATGTTGGAGGTGATAGAGTACCCCCGGAGAGCTACGAGAAGGTGGTGGCGATTGTAGCCACTAGCGAGGGCACTTCTAGTTGGGAGATAGGGAGGCACAGGTGGGCCCTCCTGAGGCCCGCGTGGAACATGAGCAGGAGGGGCTTCGAGGGGCTGTACGAGAAAATACCCGGGCCGAAGCCGGACTTCGAGGAGGTCTGGAGGCTCACGGGCGGGAACCCCGAGATGCTCGCCAGGCTCTATAAGGCTAAGTGGGATGCGGGCGCAGTGGTGGAGGATTTAAAGGGCTCTAAGAGGCTAGATGCCTTCACTTCATCGCTGACCAGCGACGAGAAGAAGTACCTCCTAGAGGCGATTGAGGACCCCGACACCTTGTTGGCCAGGGAGAGGATACCGTTGCTCAACAGGCTGGCGGAGATGAACTTGATCGTCGACGCCATCCCGGAGAGGAGGCAGGAATTCTGGATAGACGAGCCACCGCCTCAAAGAGATCTAGAGCTTGGAGTTGGCAGGCGAATAGCTTGGCGAACCCCGCTTCACAGAGAAGCCGTGAGGAAGGCGATGAGGTAGTCTCAACCAGCTGTTACGCTATCTATAAGCGCTAGACTGTAAGCTCACGACTCTGTCCGTAACTCAAGGTGGACCCTCGATTTCCTGTGGAACCTTCGTAGGAAGGAGAGAGTTCACGGCGCTCTCGACGGCCCCCTTCTCTCGATCGCACCAAGCCCTCTAATGCCGAAGTCGGCCCAGCCCCTGAGGGCCTCCGAGGCAAGGAGTGGGCGAGCGTAGGCGCTTCTCTCGGAGGCCTTAGCCTGAGCTTGAGCAGAGAGGTCGTGCTTGGCGACTTGAGAGGAGTGACGGGGTTTTTGAGGGGCTCGCGCGTTCGACTCGTCTAAGTAACATTTAAATTGTTACAATCTAAATTGTAACAATTGTGGCTGTAAAATTTGTCGACAGGAGAGAGGAGCTCGAGCTATTAGAGAGGCTGAGCTCCTCAGGCAAGGCCCAGCTGGTCATAGTCTACGGTAGGAGGAGAGTCGGCAAGACCAGGTTGCTCCTCGAGCTCCTGCGCAGGAGGGGAGGGCTGTACTTCTACGTCCCCAGAGGAGGGCCAGAGACCATACTCGAGGAGCTCTCGCGGAGCGTCGAGGGCGAGTTCTTCAAGGGCTTCCGCTTTACGAGCTTCCGCGCCTTCCTCGAGTACTTGGCCGAGAAGATGGAGAGGGGCTCTATGGTGGTAATCGACGAGTTCCAGAGGCTCGCCGAGGTGGAGGGGGCTCTCACCCTGTTGCAGAGGTTTTGGGACGAGAGATACTCACGGACCAGCTCAATGCTCGTGCTAGCGGGGTCGGCCGTGGGGACCATGGTTAGAGTCGCGCTTCGAGGAGACGGCCCTCTCTACGGCAGGAGGACCGCCGTCCTGAAGCTCGAGCCCCTCCCCTTCGCCGGGGCCCTCGAGTGGTTCGAGGACCTCGACCCGGTCGACGTCGTCAAGCTCTATGGAGTCTTCGGCGGGACGCCAGCCTACTTAGAGCTAGTGGACGAGCGCAAGAGCCCGGAAGAGAACGCCGTGGAGCTGGTGCTCAGCAAGCGAGGGCCTCTGCACGAGGAGCCCGTCTACTTACTGATGGAGGAGCTGAGGGCCCCCGCTAGGTACATGGACGTCTTGGGCGCCATAGCCCAGGGCAGGACGACGCTGAGCGAGATAGCGAGCTACGCCGGCTTGAGGAGGGAGAACGCCACCACCTACTTGGCCTACCTAGAGCTCTTGGGCCTCATCGAGAGGGAGAGGCCGCTTCTCGGGCGGGGCAGAAGCCGTTATTCGATCCGAGACCCCTTCTTCGCCTTCTGGTTCAGGTTCGCCTGGCCGCACATGCGCTCCCTCGAGGTGGGGCTGGAGCGCGAGGTCTGGAGCTCGTCCGCTAGCGAGTTCAACGCGCACTTAGGGTGGGTCTTTGAACGCGTGGTCAGAGAGTTCGTGGTTCGAGCCGCCAAGCTCGGAGAGCTGCCAGCGAGGCCCGAGGCCGTGGGGAGCTGGTGGAGCGGGGGCGAGGAGATAGATGTGATAGCGACCTCGCGCAAGGGGGCCCTCGCCCTGCTGTTCGAGGCGAAGTGGAGCGATCTGAGCCTCCGAGAGGCGAGGGGCGTCCTCGCGAGGCTGGCCGAGAAGGCCACCAAGCTGAGCGCCGAGGAGAAGGTCTACGGCCTGATAGCTAGGAGGGTCGAGGCCAAGGACGTGCTGAGGAGAGAGGGCTACGCCGTCTACGACCTGGCCGACGTGTGCGACTTATTGAGGTGCTAGCACCTCACGCGCTCAGAGCCATCCAACCTCTCTTCTCGCTCCTCCTCACCCTCCCTAGGGGCTCCCACTTGAACCTCCAGAGCCCCTCGGCGAAGCCCTCTATCGCTATTTCGAGCTCGTCAGCCAAGACGTCGCTTATGAGTGGCTCGTCGGCCAAGGGCGATATCACTAGATCCACCTCGACCTCCCTAGACTGAGCGTCGCTGGCCAATGCCCTGACCCTCGCGCACCTCGCGACCGCCCAGACCCTGAGGGGACCGCCAGCCGTCTCGAAGGTGTACTCTCTCGCGTCTGGGGGAGGGGGCCAGAGCCCGAGGGCCTTCGCGAGCGCGATCGATATCATGAGCTGTGGAGAGTCGGCCTCGTAGCCGCTGTTCACGAGGGCCGCGGCCTCTACCACCCTATCTCCTCTCTGCACCCTCAGCCTTATCCTCACCGCCACGAGTGAGACCCCTTATCCAGCCCACCCTGACCCTCTTGGCCCTGATGTAACCCACCCTCGCCAAGGCTCTACACCAAGTAGAGATACGCGTCGTATGCTTATATTTTAACGAAGGGAGTCTCGGGCTACTCGATCGTCGCTTTCCACCACGGGCTTCGCTTAAGGCCCAAGAGGCTAGGGCGTAGCGTTAAGACTTCGCGTCTCGAAGGCGCGATAGAGCCCTAGGCTACTCAAGCGACCTCCTAAGCTCCTTGACCTCGAAGCCCAGGGCCCTCAATATCTTGCACGCCTGCTCGGTCGCGAAAGAATCCTTCGGGATCCCCAGGACGGCCGAGATGACCTGCTTCACGGGGTACTTCATCCCCTTGTACTCTATGTAGTACTTGGCCCTCCCCTTGAAGGTCTCTGGCACCAGCTTCTCCAAAGCCTCCTCGACCTTCTCCCTAGTCAGCTCGACCTTTCTCTTGCATATCGTGAACTCCATCGCCATCACCAGCCGCGCCACCGGTGCCAGAACTCGTGCCAATAGCGCCCTCTAAGCCAGTGCGCGAGGCGGTGCCAAGGTTGTGGAGGCGGAGGCCACAAGGGGTCGCTCCAACACCAACAGCGACGCCATTTGCACAAGGCCGCCACCGCTAAATATTACTAAGAGGGCCGGCTATAGAGCTTTGCGATCGAGGAGCTTTGAGTGCCACCTCCACGAACTCCCTCTATGAAGTAGTCCACTGAATAAAGCCATGGCAACTCATCGAGGCCCTCCTCAAGAGCTTTGGTGCGCTGATACGGTCTCTTAGCCCTCGAGGGCTTTCCTATAGACCTCGACGGACATCATAGTGTGGCTATCAATGCGCCTCACGAGAGGGCTACTAGTGAGAGTCGTAAGTGCTTGGCCATCATAAAAGCGAGAGCCCCCAGCCCGCGTAAGCCCTTAGGGGCTCGCAGTCAAGGCCTGCGGGCAACGTCTAAAAAAGAGGGCTTGGGTGTTGAGGCTGTTTACGGCAGGACCTGCTTCACGGCAACGACCTTGTCGTAGGGAGCACCGAGCTCCTTGACTATCTTCTCCACGGTCGCTGCGTCGGGGGCCTCCCAGTCACATATCCCAACGCCTTCTTCGTCGACGAAGGTCCCCTTGTACTGGACTCCCGGGTACTTCCGCAACACCTCTTGGGCCCTCTTCAGCAGCTCCTCCTTCGCCTTCTCGTCGAGCTTCGGCATCTTGTTATTCAAGTGGATCACGATGACCCTTACCACGCAGTGCCCTCCTTCAGCATTATCGAAGTGGCCCCTCCATAAAAGGGTGCCCTCAAGCCCAGCCGGAGGTCGACGTCCAGGGCGGCTCTACAGGGCGTCGAGGCCCTCCTAGAGGACGGCCTTGTCGTTCTACTATTTTTCGAGTAGCAACTCTTATTTTAGGACAGAAGCTCGCTACTGGCTATGGCGCTCTACCCCGTCAAGTTCGTCGATTGGCGCGAGGTCGTCGAGTGGACCGCCAAGCTCAGCGAGAGGATCGTCGGCGACGGGTTTAGGCCAGACGTCGTGGTCGCAATCGGCAGAGGGGGCTTCGTCGTGGCGAGGCTCCTGTGCGACTTCCTCGACGTCAGCAACCTCCTGTGCGTCCCGGTAAAGTGGATCGAGCAGGATCCGAGGCCCGGCGAGAAGTACACAGCCGACTTAGTGAGAGGTTGGGTGGAGGCCTCCAAGAGGGGCTCGCCCTACGAGAAGGCGGTAGCGCGTGTGGCCTCCAAGCTCAAGTGCGTCCTGAGCTT
>CAZLVJ010000057.1:0-5459 GCA_964562935.1 uncultured Nitrososphaerota archaeon | reverse complement strand
GCAAGTTCGCCAAGGACTTAGCGCTGAGCCTGAGGTCTAAGTGGAGCTCGAAGACGATAGTCTTCTCGATTAAGATGATTTGCTATGCCTACAGGGCGCGTTACCGAAGAGCCCTGATCGCCCCGTTCAGCATACCGATTCCATTAGACTCGAGAATCGCCAAGCTGTCCTGGACGTCGGGCGTGGTCGACGTCGAAGGTGCGAGCTTGAGGACGTGGAGCGACGTCATCGAGGCCTTGATGGGCAAGCCGAGGATAGTCCAAAGGGCTTGGAGCGCCGTGGCCGAGAAAAGCGGGATACCTCCATTGCACTTGGATTCGATACTCTGGCTCATTGGAAGCTTCGTGGACAGGCGGAGAGCAAGAGAAGAGGCCGTCAAGGAGGCCTGCAAGGCCCTCTCGAGGACGACCGCGAAGAGCGAGTCCGACGTCTTCGACGTGGTGAACGAGCTAATAGCGAGGTACTTATGACGTAGTTCCCCTACTCGGCGATGGTGCTTCTAAGTCGTCGAGGTGTATCTCAATCCAGTACTTCGAGGCGTCCCGCAATACGGCACTCTTTTCCATCCTCTCCTTGAGCTCGTCGGGAGTCAGCGGTATCGCCTCTATGAAGGGCCGTATCCCTGCTCGCCACTGCACTCTGTTCACGAGGTCGAGTCTCTTGAGGAAGGACATGCCCTCGAAGCCTCGTGACACTATCACCAAGTCCACGTCGCTGGTCTTGATCCAAGAGCCCTTGGCATAGCTACCGAACAAGTATGCCCTTTCGACAGCTATCCCCTCGTTCCTCGATAGTTCCTTCACAAGCTTCCTAACCGCTTCCAAGACTTCTCGCGAGATAGTCCTCAATGGTCTTTACCACCTCGACCGCAAGGCCATAAGCCCTCTCCGCCTCAATCTTGTCAACTGCTTCGCTCGGGAGGCCGTTAGCGGCGTCGGGGTACCTCGTAACCGTGTAATACTTATTTAAAATGTACAGCTGGTCTTCGAGGTCACGTCGAAGAGCGAAGCCGGCGTCTTTGAGGGGCTTGTAGAGCTCCGTCACCGTGTGAATGTGAGGGGGCTCCTCCCTGCGCACCACGAAGAAGAGTGCCTTGAACGCCTTCTCGACAGCCTGTTGAGAGAAGAAGGCCGCCCTGAACCATCTACCTCTACGAAGGGCATCGTCAGCATCAAAGAGGTCCTCCTTCGCTGCTTCCATCCAAAGCCTTACTTCTCTGCGCATCTCTGCTTATGCTTCAAAACTACGTCGTATTAAAGACTTCGCCGATGGGATTCTAGGCGAATGAGCCTGATAGCAGACCGTCTCGGTAGTGAGAGCTAATAGTCGGGTGCAACTAGAGTTTTAATGCCCCATGAAAGTGCCTGAGGCACAGCTCCAAGGAGGCGACGAGGCATTTCAAAGGGCTTGCACGGAGATAGCTGAGATAATTGCGAAGAATCCCTCCATCAGCCCTATAGAGGTGAACCGCGTTAAGGTCGAGATAGCGAAGAGGTACGGTGTTAGGCCTCCTCGCAACTCAGACGTACTCAAAGCCGTTGGGTACGACGAGAGGGTGCTGAGGGTGCTGAGGATCAGGAGGGTTCGGTCCATAAGCGGAATAATCCCCGTCGCGGTCATGGTCAAGCCGCATCCATGTCCTCACGGTCGGTGCATCTACTGCCCCGGAGGGCCAGAGACTGGCACTCCCTCTTCATACACGGGCTTGGAGCCCGCCGGCAGGAGGGCCAAGCAGAGCGACTACGACCCCTACTTACAGGTCAAGAGCAGGGTGGAGCAACTAAGGGAAATAGGCCACAAGGTCGACAAGGTCGAGCTCATAATCTTGGGAGGAAGCTTCACGTGCCTGCCAATGGACTACCAACGATGGTTCGTAAAGAGGTGTCTAGACGCGCTCAATGGGGTCGAGGCCATCGACCTCGAAGAGGCCAAGCTATTGGCCGAGAAGGCCCCCATAAGAAACTCGGGCATCTCGGCTGAGACCCGCCCCGACTTCTTCAAGGCAGTTCACGCGAACGCCCTATTGGAGATGGGCTTCACGAAGGTGGAGCTCGGAGTCCAAACAGTCTTCGAGGACGTCTACGAGGTGATAGGGAGAGGGCACTCGGTCGAAGACGTCGTCGAGGCGTTCAGGGTAGCCAAGGACTGCGGCTTCGAGATAGTGGCTCACTTCATGTTGGGCCTGCCAGACAACATCAAGATATACCCCACCTTGGTGCTGAAGGGCACCAAGCTCTACGAAATGTGGCTAAGGGGGGAGTACAGGCCCTACGGCTCCGAAGAGGCCGCCGAGCTCGTGGCCGAGATAAAGAAGTTCGTCCCGAGGTGGGTCAGGATCCAGAGGGTGCAACGCGACATACCGGCCAACGTGATAGTCGATGGCGTCAAGAGAGGGGACCTCCGATGCCTAGCGCTCAAAAAGCTCGAGGCCCAAGGGCTAAGGTGCAACTGCATCAGGTGCAGAGAGGTAGGCCACATAATGCTCAAGAGGGGCGTGGCACCCGACCCCGAAGACGTCAAGTTGAGGGTCGAGAGGTACGAGGCCTCAGAGGGCGTAGAGGTCTTCATTTCATGCGAGGACGTCGTTAACGACATCCTGATAGGGCTCTTGAGGTTGAGAATTCCGTCGGAAAAGGCCTTTAGGCCGGAAGTCATCGAGAAGCCCTCGGCGATAGTTAGGGTCCTCCACGTGTACGGAGACGTGGTCCCCGTGAGCGAGAGAGACGAAGGCGCTTGGCAACACAGGGGCTACGGGTCCATGATGTTGAGGGAGGCCGAGAGGGTCGCTAGAGAGGAGTACGATGCGAGGAAAATATTAGTGTTGTCGGCCCTGGGCGTCAAGGAGTACTACGCCAAGCAGGGCTACAAGAAGGATGGCGTGTACATGTCGAAGTGCTTAGAGTGACGCTCGCGCTTATTACGCTCTTCCTGAGGGCCTCGCACTTGAGCTACCTTTCCACCTCAAGTCAATGCGATGCCCTTGAAGGAATAAGTAGTAAATAGCGCTGATGACGACAGGAGCTCTGAGGGCGCCAAAACTTCACTTGGAGGTGGAATTCGTTGAGGGCTGAGGTCGAGAGAGACGTGGAGGTCTGCGTGTGGGTCCCATGCCACATCACCTGCTTCTTCGAAATCAGAGAGCACGACAACCCGCTTGAGACCGGCTCGAGAGGGGCTGGCTTCAACCTCGACGTGGGGGTGAGAACTGTTGTCAGGCTAAGGAGGTCGAGCGATGTCGAGGTCTCGGGGGGCAACGAGGTCTCGAGAAGCGTCGTGGAGCGCATGCTAAGTGGCTTGGGCGTCAAGGCCCGTGCTGAGCTGGAGCACGACGAGCCCGTGCCGATGGGGGTGGGGTACGGAGTTAGCGGCGCCACGGCCTTGGGGGCTGCAATAGCCACGTCGGTCGCCTTGGGCAACGTCATGACCGTGTCCCAAGCAGGGGCCGTGGCCCACGTGGTCGAAGTGGAGCACATGACTGGCTTGGGCGACGTCATCGCTCAAATACATGGCGGCGTCGAGGTGAGGGTCAAAGAAGGGGCTCCGGGTGTGGGGGTTGTCGACAGGCTCTTGCACGAGCCGGACCTCTGCCTCATAACCGCGATTTTAAGGAAGGTCCCGACGAGGGAGATGCTGATGACGAAGAAGAAGGCGATAAACAGATACGGGAAGATGGCCTTGGCGAGGTTGCTGAAGAGGCCCAACATCGAGGTGTTGATGAGAGAGGCCAAGGCCTTCGCGGAAGGAGTTGGCTTTATGGACGGCGACGTGAAGAGAGTGGCCGAGGAAGTCATAGAGAGGGGGGCCCTAGGGGCCTCGGTAAAGAAGGGGGTCTTCTACGCGTTGACTAAAAGGGACCTAGTCGATGAGCTCTCGAGCCTAATAAGCAAAAGACTAAGGGGAGTGAGGTTAGTCGTCTGTGGCATACACGACGGCGGCCCGAGGATCGTCTACGTGAGGGCCTCTAATACGGCCTCGAGGCCTCGGTCTACGATGTAGCGAGAAGTAGCGATGAGGTCCTCTTCAAATCTTTGGCGATGCGCTTTAGCTTAGGCCACCCAGTTCGCTCTATGATGGAGAGGTGGTGGTCTATCAGCTTGCCCAGCTCGTAGGCCTCGGCCTTCCTGTTCGTGGCAACGTAGTACTTAACCCTCGTGTAGTGTATGAGGGCTTCGAGAAGGGAGGCCTCGGCTCTACATATCGGCTTAGGCCTCGTCTTAACGGCCTTCACGTCGACCACGGAGCAATGCACTTCGTAGTACTGCTCTCTATTGATAACCTCCTTAAGCTCGAAGACGAGCCACGCACGAGCCTTCCTCAGCAAAGGGATCCCGTTGGACCACTTGAACGACAGCCTGTGCGGTCTAAACACGCAATCAAAGAAGACCACGACGTCATCGACCACGTTTAGGGCTCCTCTCCTACTTGTCTTCAAGTTCCTGAGAGTTGTAGTTTCGCCGTAGGATCGCATGACGAAGGAGTCGTGGCTCGAGAAGAGGGCACCCATGGGAGCGGCGTGCGGCCTACCATTGGGGTCTGAGGTCGACGCTATTACTTCATAGAGGCCGCCCACGCTAATGTCGACGCGCCTAGCCAGGCAACGGCTTTTGTCGCTCGTCATATTTGAGTCGTACTTTATGTGGGGGAAAAGAGATAATTAGTCTACTCCCACTCACACTTACTCCCGCTGATTTGGAAGTGGTTTTGATGGAGGACGTCCACCAAAGAAGGCCCTCATTCTCTATACCGTTACAGTTCGTCGGAGTCAAAGGGGTGAAGATGCCGGTAGCCTTCGTGAAGTTCGGGGGGAGGTCGCATTTCACTTTGCCGGTCTTTGACGCGTACATAAACTTGCCCTCGACGATGAAGGGCATCCACGCCTCTCGTCATTACGAGGTTATTGCAGAGGTCATTTCTCTTTTTGCGATGAAAAGTGGAAAGCTTGAGGACATATGCGAGAAGATCGCCGTTAAACTCCTAGAAAAGCACGGTTATGCCTCCAAGTCATATGTAAAGGCTAGGGGGGAAGTTGTCTTCGAGAGCCACGTAGAAAATTCCGATATGATAAGCTTCGAGCCATGCACTATGATAGGGAAGGCGTGGGCTTACAGGACGGGAGACGGCGTAAAAACTAGAAAGGCCGTTGGGGTCTCGGTTAAGGGGATGACGGCGTGTCCCTGTGCTTTAGAATACGTTAAAGAGAAGGTGAAGCACTTCCTCGAAGGGCCTCCAGCCAACGAATTGCCGCTTGCAACTCATGTACAAAGGGTCACTGGTACCATAATAATCGAGGTGCCTCGCGGGCGCGAGCTGGATGCCATGAGGCTGGTGGGGATAATCCAGAGGTCCATGAGCTCTCCGACTTACGGCCTGCTCAAGCGGAACGACGAGGGGGAGATTATATGCAGAGCCGTTTCGAACCCCAAGTTCGCCGAAGACGTCATCCGCTCCATGATTCAAGG
>CAZLVJ010000056.1:0-5497 GCA_964562935.1 uncultured Nitrososphaerota archaeon | reverse complement strand
AAAAAAATGAGAGGGCAAGAAACGATAAAAAGGGAGGTTGCCACCTTAAACACACGCTCAATCCGTCTAAGACTTGGCCCAGAGCCTCGAGCTATGAGGCTGAGAGTTTAAAGCATAGCTCCTCTTATTTAACCAAGCTTACGGGCCGACGACGGTGAGAGAATGAAGCGCTTGAGTAACTTCGATCCCAAGGCCTACGAGCCCAAGTGGATCGAGTACTGGGAGGAGAAGGGCATATACTCCTTCAAGAGGTCGCTCTTGGACCTCAAGCCCGTCTACGTCATTGATACTCCTCCTCCCTATCCTAGCGGTGAGTTCCACGTGGGCAACGCGCTGAACTGGTGCTACATGGACTTCGTTGCGAGGTACAAGAGGATGCGGGGCTTCAACGTCTACTTCCCGCAGGGCTGGGACTGCCACGGCCTGCCCACGGAGGTCAGGGCCGAGAGGACGCTGGGGATCAGGAAGAGGGAGCTGGACCCCAAGAAGTTCAAGGAGATATGCGTTAAGCTGACCGAGGAGTGGATAAAGCCGATGAGGGAGGCCATCAGGCGCTTGGGCTTCTCAGTGGACTGGAGCCTCGAGTACAAGACCATGGATCCCAGCTACTGGAGGAAGACCCAGCTTTCGTTCGTCCTCCTATACGAGAAGGGATTGATCTACAGGGGGGAGCACCCCGTGAACTGGTGTCCTCGTTGCGAGACGGCGATAGCTGAGGCCGAGATAGAGTACGTCGAGAGGGAGACGACGCTCAACTACATAACCTTCGAGGTCGAGGGCTGGAAGACGATAGTGATAGCCACGACAAGGCCAGAGCTCTTATCCTCTTGCGTAGCCGTCTTCGTCAACCCGCTTGACGAGAGGTACAAGGACTACGTAGGGCTCAAGGCTAAGGTCCCCATATACGGCAGAATGGTGCCAATAATGGCTGACGGAGAGGTCGATATGGCCTTCGGCTCTGGAGCAGTCATGGTGTGCACCTACGGAGACAAAGTTGACGTGAAGTGGCAGAAGCGCCACGGCCTCCCTGTCGTGACCTCGATCACCGAGGACGGCAAGATGAACGAGAACGCGGGGCCCTACAGCGGGCTGACGGTCGAGGAGGCCCGCAAGAGGATAATTGAGGATCTGAGGTCGAAGGGCCTCTTGGTAAAGCAAGAGAGGACCGTCCAGCGAGTAGGCACCTGCTGGCGTTGCCACACACCGATAGAGATACTGCCGAGGACTCAGTGGTTCATGAAGACCACGGCCTTGAAGGACCTCGTGGAGGAGAAGGCGGAGGAGATAACTTGGATCCCCCAGTACGCCAAGCAGAGGCTCCTCGACTGGGTCAAGTCCGCCGAGTGGGATTGGGTGATATCGAGGCAGAGGGTCTTCGCGACGCCGATACCGGCGTGGTACTGCAAGGAGTGTGGCCAAGTAATAGTCGCGAAGCCAGAGTGGCTCCCTGTGGACCCCAGGGAGCAAGGACCGCCCATCGAGGGTTGCCCCGGATGCGGCTCGCGTGAGTTCGTGGGGGAGAGCGACGTGATGGACACTTGGATGGACTCCTCCATAACCTGTGCGGTAATAGCTGGCTGGCCCGACGACATGGAGCTCTTCAGCAAGCTCTACCCCAACGACCTGCAACCCAACGGCTACGACATAATAAGGACGTGGGACTACTACCTGTTAGTGAGGCACTTAGCCCTCTTCGGCCAAATCCCCTACAAGGTCGCGCTTATCAACGGCATGGTCAGGGGAACCGATGGGAGGATGATGCACAAGTCCTACGGCAACTACATAGAGGTCAGGGAGGTCGTCGAGAGATACTGCGCTGACTCCCTGAGGCAGTGGGCCGCCAGCGGCTCCACGGGCTACGATATAAGGTTCAGGTGGGAGGACGTCGACTACGCTTGGCGCTTCTTGATAAAGCTATGGAACGCCTCGCGCCTCGTCCTATCCAACGCTGCGGACTACGACTACTCGAGGCCGGACGAGCTGAAGCTCTTAGACGTTTGGCTCTTGACCAAGCTAAGGAAGGTCGTGGAGAGAGTGACAAGCGCCATGGAGGAGATGCGCTTCAACGACGCCCTCGACGCCGTCAGGAGCTTCGTCTGGCACGTATTTTGCGACCATTACTTAGAGGCGGTCAAGTACAGGCTCTATGGCCAGAGCACGGCCGAGAGTAGGAAGGCGGCGCAGTACACCCTCACGAAGTCCCTCTACATAGTGCTGAGGCTGCTGGCCCCCTTCTGTCCCTTCATAACCGAGGAGATATATCAAGCGGGCTTTAAGGAGAAGATAGGCCTCGACAGCATCCACTTGGCCTCGTGGCCCGATCCATCAGAGTGCGAGTTCGACGAAGGCCTTGAAGCCAAGGGAGACGTGGTGGTGTCCGTAATAGCGGCGGTCAGGAGGACCAAGATAAGGAACAGGCTGTCCCCGGGTCATCCCTTGAGGGTCCTGCAAATAGGGGCCTCCTCCTTTATAGAGGCTATGAGGTTAGGATTTGAAGACATAAGGGGGACCTGTCGAGCAAAGGAGCTCGTGATAACGGACAGCTTAGACGACGGAGTAGCAGTGGACGAGTACCCCGAGATAAGGTTTAGCTTCCAAGCCGAGTGAGGGCGATGTCGGTAAGCTTGGACAAAGTGAGGCTCGAGCGCCTGATCAAGGAGCTGAAGTCGAAGAAAGGCAGGGGGACGGAGCTCATATCGCTCTACATACCAGCTGGCAGGCCAATAGGGGACGTGACTTCTGCCCTCAGGGAGGAGCTGTCGACGGCTGCTAACATAAAGGACAGGACCACGAGGCACCACGTCCTCGATGCCCTGACGGTGACCCTCCAGAGGCTCAAGATGTTCACCTCGACCCCCAAGAACGGCCTAGTGATATTCGCGGGCTACGTCCCGAGGGGCCCTCCGGGGAGCGAGAAGATGGAGGTCTACGTCATAGAGCCCCCGGAGCCCATCAACACCTATCTCTACAGGTGCGACTCGCGCTTCCACACCGAGATCTTGGAGGAGATGCTGGAGGAGAAGGGCAGCTACGGCATCATAGTCATAGACAGGAGTAGCGCGACCTTTGCCCTGCTCACCGGCAGGAGGCTGAAGGTGCTCGACGAAATAACCTCGGGAGTGCCGGGGAAGCACAGCGCCGGAGGCCAGTCGGCTAGGAGGTTCGAGAGGGTCATAGAGATAATGGCCCACGAGTTCTACAAGAGGGCCGGGGAGTACGCCAAGAAGCTGTTCTCAGAGGTCAAGGACCTCAAAGGGATAATCTTAGCTGGCCCTGGCCCGACGAAGAACGACTTTTACGATGGCGACTACTTACCCTACGACCTCAAGAAAATGGTCATAGGGATATTGGACGTCGGCTATACAGGGGAGGAGGGGGTCTACGAGGTCATAGAGAGGGCACAGGATCTGTTCGAGGGGATAAGGTACATCCATGAGAGGCAAGTCATCCAGAGGTTCCTCGAGTATCTCGCCAAGAGAAGCGACCTCGTGGCTTACGGCTATAGGGAGGTCTACCAGCTCCTAAAGCAAGGCGTCGTCGATACCTTGATAATATCTGAGGAAGCGCCTCTGAGCTACGTGAAGGTCTCTTGTAGCAATTGCGGGTGGACTATGGAAGACCTCGTGAGGGACGAGGACCTCGAACAATTTAAGGAGACGTACTCCAAGTGCCCCATTTGTGGGCAGTCAACCGCCGTGGATCGAGGAGACATAATAGAGCACTTAATGGAAGTAGCGAAGGACTTCAACACAAAGGTCGAGATAGTCTCCACGGCGACTGAAGAGGGCAAGGGTTTTTTGGACTCCTTTAAGGGGATGGCAGCTCTGCTGAGGTACGTGCCTCAGTAGGGAGAGCGGCCTACTTAAAAGCTTATTACAAAAGCTCCGCGCAACTAGTCAATGCTATGAGGGCTCGAGAGAATTACGTGGTCAAGCTGGGCGGGCACGTCTTGATGGATGAGGGGGGCTCCCTGAGGAAGCAAGTCCTATCGAAGTACGTCGACGTGGTTGTTGGCTTGTTGGAAGAGGGGGTTAACGTGCACACAGTCGTCGGAGGCGGTCGCATAGCTAGGCTCTACATAGATGCCCTGGCCTTCCTCGGGGCCCCGAAGGCCCTTCAAGACGTCATAGGTATAGAGGTGGCTAAGCTAAACGCGAAGCTGCTCGCCTACGCCCTAAGCGTCAGAGGGGTCAGCACGTCATTCGTAGACAAGCTCGCCCTGGTCGACCCGCGCGGAGATCGCCTCTACGTGATGGGAGGGCTGAGCCCAGCCCAATCGACGACGGCTGTGGCGGCACTGCTTGCCGAGGCCGTCAGAGCAGTGAAGTTAGTGATAGCAACGGACGTCGAGGGCCTCTACACGGAAGATCCAAAGAAAAGCCCTAAGGCTACGCTGTTGAAGAGGGCTAGCATTAGAGAAGCGATGAACATCTTAAGGCTGGAATCAGAGCCCGGGAGCTATAGATTGCTCGACTTGGTAGCCCTTCAAGTCATAGAGCGCTCGAGGATACCTACGTGCATAGTCAACGGCCTAGATCCTCAAAACATAGAGAGAGCAATTAAGGGAGAGGAAGTAGGGACGCTGATAACGCCTTGAGGGCTCAAGAACTAAGTTAGGCGACAGTCGAAATCCACGAATTACGAGGCAAGCAGGTGCTTGCGGTATACCTCAAAGACAAAGCTAACGATCACAGGAATTCGTTTATCGACGACCTAAAGTCCTTTAACCATAAATGAAATAGTTTTCCAATAGCTTTTCTAGTCAAAAACATCGCTGAGAAAGGTCTTTTACGTTAAAACTCATTTTTCTCAAGTATTTTAATCAAAAAAACTGCTCTGCTGACGAAAAAGTTAGAGAAAAACGCTAGAAAGCACGAAAAAGCCAAAAACAAAAGCTTCCTGTTTTTCTGACATCAACTTAAACATCATAGAGCAATGCTTATAAGATGTCAAAACCCATCCATCTTACGGTGAAAGGGCATGCCCAAGTGTCCGAAGTGTGGAGCTGAGGTCGCTGCCCCGACTAAGACTTGGACTCTAGCGCCAAAGGGCAGGAAGCCTGTGACTATTGGGCTATTCAAGTGTCCAAATGGACACTTCTTCAGGGCTGGCGTCAAGTAAGCAATACCGATACTATTTTTTTTAACCTATTTTTGTTACGTCGCCGCTATGTACTGCTTCAAATGCTATTTTTGAGAGCTAGGCATCTCATGCGCGCCAGATTACCAGCTCCCCTCTAAGAATGCTAGCAAAAGGTCTTTAACCCGTAGCCTCAAGTGTAGGAGAGACAAGTGACTAGGCCATGAAGGGAAGTGGACGGGAAGTAGTGCTAATGCTGGGCAATGAAGCCATAGCTAGGGGCGCCATAGAGGGCGACGTCAAGGTGGCCACAGCCTACCCCGGAACCCCTTCGACCGAGATAGTCGAGACGCTGGCCTCTCTCGCCAAGGAGTTTGACGACCTCTACGTGGAGTGGAGCGTGAACGAAAAGGTGGCG
>CAZLVJ010000055.1:0-5535 GCA_964562935.1 uncultured Nitrososphaerota archaeon | reverse complement strand
CCAACCACGCCTACGCCAGCGCCCCCGATAAAGATAGGCCTCATACTGCCTTTGACTGGCGCCTCAGCTAGGCTGGGCCAGGAGGTGCTGCACGGGGCCCTCCTAGCTCTCGAGGAGATAAACGAGGCCGGGGGCATACTGGGCAGGAAGGTCGAGCTCATAATAGAGGACGACGAGGGGAACCCGGACAAGTGCCTCTCGGCTGCCAAGAAGCTGATAGAGGTGGACAAGGTCGACCTTCTAGCTGGGGTCCTACACTCGGGCAACGTGGTCGCAATAAGCGAGTACGTGGCGAGCGTCGGCATCCCGTACATATCGCCCATCTCATCAGGTCCAACGCTTGTTTACACGCAGGACCCCAAGAAGTTCAGGAACTTCTTCACGATTCACCCGTATTACGACGACTGCGCGAAGCTGGGGTTAACATTCTTGACTGAGGTCGTTAAAGCCAAGAGCTATGTCTACATAGGAGAGGCCCTGACGTGGTCAATCAGGGTTGGCGATTTCTTAAAGGTGTTCGCTGCTGATAGAAAGATAAGCTGTCTAGACACAATTATCATGCCCGTTGCGGCTAAGGACTTCACTGAGGCCATTTTAAAGGTGAAAGAGCTGAAGCCAGAGGCGGTCGTTCTCGGCGTATTCACCGGAGCGGAGATAACGCTCGTCAGGCAGATCTACGAGCACAAGCTCCCGATGCCCTACTTCGGCATAATGGCCACTTATTCTATGTGGGACGTGGCTGAGCTCCTCGGTAAGGCATCCGACTACCTGAGCTTCGGCACTTGGAGCTGGAACGTGTCGATAACCGAGAAGACCGTTCCATTCTTCAACAAGTTCTACAAGAAGTACGGCTACAGGGCCTGCGGGCTAGAGGGGCCGGCTGGCTACGACCTGATGTACTTCATAAAGGCAGCCGTCGAGAGAGCCGGCAGCCTAGACTGGGAGGCGGTCATAAAGGCCTACGAGGAGACCGAGATAATGGGCGTCAGGGGCAAGACGAAGATAGACCCGGTCAAGCACAACGCCATCTTCTGGGCGCCGGGCTACATAAACGGGGTCATAGCGCAGTGGAAGGGCGGATGGCCCTACGTGCTATGGCCTCCCGAGCTGGCCGAGAAGAGCTTCGAGAAGGCTCCTTGGATGGCGTAGAACGCCCAGACTCTAAGTCCCCTCTTTTTTTCATCTAGCTCTTTAAATGCCCAAGTAGGCCTTCTTGACCTGCTCGCTCGCTACGAGGTCTTTGCTCTTGCCCTCAAGGACTACTCTCCCCACTTCGAGTATGTATGCTCTGTCGGCTATTCTGAGGGCCGAGGATGCGTCTTGCTCGACCAGCAGGACCGTGATGCCCTCGTTCCTTATCTCCTCGACACTCTTGAATATCCTGCCTTTAATTATCGGCGATAGGCCCAAAGAGGGCTCGTCCAGCATCAGCAATTTGGGCCTGGACATCAAGGCTCTTCCTATCGCAAGCATTTGTTGTTCGCCGCCGCTTAAGGTCCCAGCTTTTTGATTTCTCCTCTCTTCGAGGATGGGGAACAACTCGAGGACCCTCTTTAAGTCCTTCCTTATTTCGTCTTTGTCCTTGCGCATGTAAGCGCCCATCTCGAGGTTCTCTAACACGGTCATCTCTGGGAAGAGCCTCCTCCTCTCTGGGCAGAGGGATATGCCAATTTTGGCTATACTGTACGGCGGTAGCTTGTGGGTCTCCCTCCCCATAAAATTGATGGAACCCTTGCTTATCTTCACCAACCCAAAAATCGACCGAAGCAACGTCGTCTTGCCAGCTCCATTGGGCCCTAGCACTGCTACGATCTCCCCCTCCTCTACCTTCAAACTCACGTCCTTCAGTGCTAAAGCCGATCCGTAGTAAACTGTTATGTTATTTACGTTAAGCAACAATCTCACCTCCTAAGTAGGCCTCTATGACTTTCTTATCCTTAACTATTTCAGAGGGCTTTCCTTCAGCTATCTTTTCGCCGTTGCAAAGCACCACCACGCGATGAGAGAGCCTCATGATGACCCTCATCACGTGCTCGATAACTATCATCGTGATGCCCCTCTCGTTTAACTTCTTTAGGAGCTCCATTAATTCGGAGGCTTCCTCAAGGCTTAGCCCTGCGAACGGCTCATCTAGCAACAGTAGATCCGGCTCTGTCGCCAAGGCCCTGGCGATCTCAAGTTTTTTCAAGTCACCGTGCGGCAAATTTTTAGCCAGCTCATCCTTTCTATGGGCTAAACCTACAAGCTCTAAGAACTCTACGGCTTTTTCTACTGATCTGACCCCCTTCTTGCCGTAGAGGGCCACAGCAACGTTGTCTGCGACGCTCATATTGCTGAAAGGGTTTACCAGTTGGAAAGTCCTAGCCAACCCCTTCTTGATGAGTACGTGAGGTGGGAATCCAGTCACGTCTTCTCCCTTAAAGATTATCGACCCTGCATCAGGCTTGAGGAAGCCCGTTACTAGATTAAGCACCGTAGTCTTCCCTGCTCCATTCGGTCCGATCAAGCCCAAGATCTCTCCCTTGACAACGCTGAAGCTCAAGTTTTTCACAGCGACGAGTCCTCCAAACGACTTCGTCAGTCCCTTAACCGTTAAAATATCCAATTCCTAACCCTCCGTTATTTTCACGATTTCACTTTAATTTTGTTTTCGTTGTTTTCGCTTGCAGAGACCTCATACATAACTACCACGCTACGCTTCCAAAGGGCTCTTCAGGTTGTTCTCTTACTCTCTCAGAGGTTCTTGATTTAAAACTTTCGACCCTCACGGCACGGTAATTTAGGATGCATATTTCATCCCTCATTCCTTCCTTTCGCTTAATGCTACAATTGGCTAAAGAACTTAAAATCGTCTAGGACGTGAAGTTCGGCCTAGCTTTAAAGTTCTGGGCTTAGCTGCGCTTTCCAAGCTTCGAGTATGAGAGAACAGCTTTTGCCGTCTAAACCAGAGCGCTTGAAATTGTTGCATTTGAATTTAGAAGGGCGGGGGTGTTGACGATAAAAGTCGCCTCTCATGAAAATTTTGATAGGAAAAGAGATTGTTAGCTCCCTCTTACTAGATTTCGACGTATAGCCTTCGAACTACCATCGAGCTTCAAGGTCTTGGCTCTTTGCCTTTTAACGGTTCTCGGCATAACCCGTTTACGAGGCCCTCCATCTCAGTTATTAAAACTTTGTTGCACCTCATTTCGCGAAGGCCGAGAGATCAAAATCCCTTTGGGCCCTTAAATGCCCGTATAGTCGTGGCATTAGGGTTATCGTCCTCAAAAATCTTTGAAGTTAAGAGGCAGAACCGAGAGATAGCCGTGCTAAAGGGTCATGAGATCGAAGTAGGCCCTGAGAGTATAGACATGAGATAGCCTTAAAGTCCATCCGAATGTCGTGGCTTGGCTCTCGAGCGGCATGAGTAAAAGCAAAACCGAAAGTTTTAAAACTTCGTTGTATTGGAAAACTTAACTTCGCGTACTCCATCCATGGCTATAACAAAACCAGGGGGCGTCATGTGCTGTGATCGCAACGGCCATGCTGTTGGTAATTAATGGTTTAATGCTAGGCGCTCTATATGCGCTCGCGGCAATCGGGCTCTCGTTAATTTTCGGGGTGATGGGCGCGCTGAACTTATCTCACGGATCCCTGCTCGCCATAGCTGTTTTCATAGCATACTCGTTATACTTATTGTTTGGCAACATAGTGGTTGCGGCGATAATAGCCGTCTTACTCGTTTCCCTCATCGGGATAGTTATTGAGAGAGGCGCCATTTACCCCTTTAGAGCTTGGGAAATGAGGTTAATTGTTATCACCATCGGTATAGGCAAGATTCTTGAGCAGATAATCTATAACATTTGGGGCCCGATATACATAACTAACCCCATCTACGTTCCAGGATCCTTAGAGGTTCTTGGTACGACGATAAGCGCTTATAGGGTGATACTGTTTCTATTGAGCATTGCCCTGATAACGTTGCTTTGGATCTTTATTCAAAAGTCTAAGTGGGGGAAGGCCATACGCGCCATAGCCCAAGACGAGGAGGCGGCCTCGATCTACGGTGTAAACATCAAGCGAGTGCGTGCGCTAACCTTTGCTATCGCCAGCGCCTTAGCCGCTATCGCCGGCGTCCTCTTGAGCTCGATATATATGTTCCGCTCAGCGAGCGGATGGGAGTACCTCTTAATAGCCCTCTCCATCACTATCGTCGGGGGCTTGGGCGACATCAGGGGAGCGATAATTGCTAGCTTTATGCTTGGAATAATGGAGTCTTGTATCGGATACTTCATATCTCCGCTGTGGCGCACAACGGCTTACTTCATCTTTATAGTCGTGGTATTGACAATTAAGCCCTCGGGGCTTTCAGGATTGTGGAGGGGTAGGTCTTGACGTTCAAAGTGCTATTGAAATCTAGACCGACAATGCTTAAACTACTTACATGGCTTGTACCGCTGGCCGTGCTAGCGTTGATCCCCAGGTTTATAGACAACATATACGTCATTCACATATTAACGCTAGCGAACACATACGCAATATTAGCCGTGAGCTGGGACTTGATCTCCGGCTATACCGGTCAAGTGAGCTTAGGGCATGCGCTCTTCTTCGGAGGCGGAGGATACGCCTCGGCCTTTCTCGCGATGTGGTATGGCGTCCCCCCACCCGTCTGCCCATTAATTTCTGGGGCCCTCATGGCGGCCATCAGTCTGATAGTGGGAGTGCCGTGCCTAAGGCTCTCGGGGCCCTACCTCGCCATAGCGACCTTGGCTTTCGCAGAAGCCTTCAGGTCAATAGTGATAGCGCTTCCGCACATAACTCGCGGAGATGAGGGCATACCTCTCAAAGCCTTGATGCTAGGGACTGTGCCCAACTACTACACCTCACTTGTCCTAATGATCATTATAGTGATGGTCGTTCACTTAATAGCAAATCACTACTTTAGATTACCATTCATCGCCGTGCGAGAAAACGAAGTAGCAGCGAGGGCGTCAGGCATAGACGTCACTAAATACAGGCTCTTGGCCTTTACTTTGAGCGCCTTTTTTGCTGGGATAGCTGGTAGCTTTTACGCCTTCTACAGAATGGCTATAACCCCTGAGGAGTTATCCATCGACACATCCATCATGCCGTTGACCATGGCGGTCGTCGGCGGAATGGGGACCGTAACTGGCCCGGTGCTCGGAGCTTACATACTTGTCCTCTTAACCGAGTCGCTTCGAGTCCTCATTTACAGGATACGCATCTTGATTTACGCAGCGCTGACCGTCGCCTTCATAATGCTGATGCCCGGCGGGATCCTCGGAGCGCTACGCGGCTTGGTAAAAAGGACGCCTTTCTCTCAAGCCAAGGTCCCTGGAGCTCACCCTACCACATTGATTGGGCATAGCAAGCCTGCCACGAGAGAAGCGCACGTGCTCGCTGGCCTCGTGGTTTGGAGCGCATGCCTTATTATTTGGCGACTTATGGCAGGGATTTAAAGCGATCCTAAGAGGTGTTCAAAGTTCAAAATTATGCGCATGTACTTCAGCTCGCAACATTTTTATTAAACCTTTG
>CAZLVJ010000054.1:0-5606 GCA_964562935.1 uncultured Nitrososphaerota archaeon | reverse complement strand
TCAAGCTCTTGGAGTTCAGAACCCCGTAGATCATCTTCCTCCGCTGGTGCCACACGTACTCTTTGGCTGTGTACTTCTTGAAGCGCCACTTCACGAAGCGGGACTCGTCGACCACGTCGAACTCATTCACCATCGGGCCACTCTTGTATAGCTCAGATAAGACGCTCCTCAGCTCTGCTAGCTCCTCTATTCCGTAGACCACGAAGTCGAGGTCGCTTAGTTCCGCCCTATAGAAGCCGTGTAAGAGAGAGCCGAAGACGCCGAAGTCGTCCATTCTTAACCTAGAGGCGCTGAGCACCTTTTCTAGGACTTCTAGAGAGGCCCGCGCCATAGAATCTCCTTTGTTGAGCAACTTGGCTAGACCCTCTTGGGGTCTACGGGCCTCGACCACCTGTTCCTCGCTGACCGCAACTACCCTCCTCTTGAGTTGAGGCACATAAAACGTGTATTGAGGATACTTGGAGAGGACGAACCTCAGACCCTCGTCTTCGTAGAACTTGTAGTACCTCTCCCCTCCGCCATCTCTCAACGCTTTAGGCACGTCGCTCTTGTATATAGCCTCTGAGGCGTACTCAACGTCGCATATGTACTTGCCCGGAGGATGGTCATATCCGTAGACCCTCATTATTATGCCCTCTTTCGTTACCGGGGAGTCGCGATCTCTCAGCATGCCAACGTCCCTCGATGCAAGGCATCTGAAGTAGCGCGTATGCTCTGCCGATCTCTCGACATGCACCTTAATAACGCCTACTCAAGCCCGTCCAATCCTCTATCATCGACAATTCAGAGAGGTTGTAGACGTCAGTGTTGAGGACAGCATCATCAATTAATGAGGCGATAATTGTGTGGTCGGAGGCTTTATCGGCTTCTCATGAGGGTCCTCGTGAAGGAATTTTCAAGGATCGGGGAAGAGCTTTCAAGAATGGCCGCTGAGGGACTCACAAAGTTAGGAAGAAGGTCTGTAGCGTTGTAGCAGATGAAGAGCAAGGCTGAGCAACATTGCTAACTGGTTGTTGCTAATTGGTTAAGACAAAGTGGCCAGCCGCACTTTAACACCATGATGCTCATCTAGAGTTTGATGCATAGGGCGTGATATTGATGGACTATGAAGGGCTCCCACTTAAGCGTTCGACCTTGCTTTCTTCGTCCAGTCTTCTTTATGGTTTATTTTATAATAGTTCGGAATTGTGGTTTTTTGGGCAACAACTCCTTTTCCTTTGTCCTGAAGCTCATGTAGAAGGAGTTTGCGAGGGGCCTTAAAAGAAGGGCCGAGCCCTAAGATCAGTGAACCGTCTAATGCAAGATTTGCAGAGTCACGTGCTTGCAGGTTTGCGGACTACACCCTCCATGAAGGCTTTTATGTCTTGGACTATGGCGTCTAAGCTCAAGCGCTGCCTCATCCTCTCCACCCAGTCGTGCGGTAAGTAGCGCTTAAAGGACCTTGCCGCTCTTGAGTCCATTAACACTACGAGGCCCTTGTCCTCGGGCCCTCTTATGAGTCTCCCAGCCGATTGAGCTATGGCTATGGAGCAAGGCATTATCGTGGCGTACTTGAAGGCCTGATCCCCGAACTTGGCCTTGAAGTACTCTGTCAGCGCTTGGTGTAGCTCGGTGTTCTTGGGATAGGGCAGGCCCGCTAGTATCACGGCGTTCAGCATGGACCTGCCCTCAGACACTATCTCGACCCCCTCGCTTATCTTGCCCCTCGCGACCCCCAAGAGCACGCACTTCTCGTTCTTCGAGGCGAACTCCTTCACCTCAGAGATCTTCGTGCTCCTGTTCTCAATCAACATGGGCACGTCGAGCTGGTTCTTCAACCTGCTCACTATGGCGCTCATGACCTCATAGGACGGGAAGAACACCGCGACCCTCCCGCCTATCGCCTTTATTATCTCCGCAAGCCTAGAGGCCATTTTGTCCCACTCGACGTCGCTCCTCCTCTCGAACTTGGTGGTCACGGCCATGTCGACTATCACCATCATGTTCTCCTTGGGGAAGGGCGACGGCAACTCCAAAGATCTGGCCCTCTTCGCGTCGAGCCCCAGCGCGTCGACGTAGTAGTCCGGCCCCCACAGAGTCCCGGACATCAATATGCAGGACCTGAACTCGTTGAGCACTTTGCAGGCCACGGAGGGGTCCAGACACCTTATCCCCAGTTTGAACCTCCTGTTCACGTCATAGCTCTCGACCATCGCGTACTTGGCGAACTTGCTCTCCTCAGTCTCGACCCAGAGCCTCAAGAAAGAGGCGACCCTGCCGACGTACGAGACGGGGTGCTTCCCCTCTTGGGACCTCTGAAGCCTTATTCGCTCACCCTCCTCCTCGAGGTCGGCCAGCAACGATTTGAGGGCCGAGGGGGACCTCAGCTTAGTTCCCTCGATCAGCGCCAAGACGAGGCTTCCATGGTCTATCAGCTTCTCCTCGTTTAGCGCATTAGACTTAACGAGCCTCTCCTCAACCCTCTCCATGAAGCTCTTGAAAGACTTCAAGAGGCCTACGTCGTCGACCTTGAACTCTTCAACCTCGGTCATAGCCCTCTGGACAGTCGTCAGCGAGAGCTCGTCAGACAAGAGCTCGGCCGCGTAGAGCGGAAGCGCGTGCGCCTCGTCGAACACACAGTTCAGGTCCTCGACGTCTACCCCCATCTTGCCCAGCAAGCTCTCCCTAACGGGGTCCATTAGAGCGTAGTTGTAGTTCCCGATGATCACGTGAGCTCTGTGGGACAGCAACTTCGTGACCTCGTAGGGGCAAAGCCCCTCGCTCTCTGACACCTCGCAGACGAAGTCTGGGCTGGAGATCCCCAGCTCGGCGAGCTTGTCGACCACCCTCCTAGCCCTCTTGGTGGGGTACCAGTTGTAGACGGTGTTGAAGTAGTACTCGCAGAGCTCCTCGCCCAAGCCCTTGCGCAGCGCTCTACAGAAGACCAAGAAGTCGCGGTAGCTTGTCTTCAGCCCCCTCCTCTTGACGATAGGACACATGTCCTGCCTGCTAACAAAGATTGAGGCTATCATCCTCACGCCGCGCCTGTCCCTCAACATTTGGAGCTCCCTGCGGTACACCTCGCTCTGGTTCTTGGTCCTCGTGAGTATTAGCAGGCGGCCTATCGATGGACCCCCGGCCGCCAAGTAGCCGGTCAGCACCGAGATCGACTTGCCTGTGCCGCATGGAGATGACAGGAGGCCTATAAGCCCGTCCCTGAAGACGTCGCGAGAGAAGGCTATCGCTTTGTCTTGATAGGGCCTAAGACTGGGATAGGGGAAGTATTCCATGAAGTCCTGCTGAGACATGAGTTAGCTGACCTATCAAGGCTTAAGTGGGTATAGTCCTTTATATCTTGCTGTCGAGGGGCTCGAATTGGTGCTCATAGCCTCGCACTCGGGGGTTCGAGGTATATATGGAAAGGACTTGACGGCTGACGTAGCAATGAAGCTGACGAGGGCTTTCGTGAGGTTGTGGAATGTCAAGAGAGTAGTCGTCGGAAGGGACACAAGGCCTAGCAGTGAGTCCATGGAGCGCGGTGTGCTCTCGGCGTTGGCGGAACTGGGTTGTAGGGCTTACGTTCTCGGCGTCCAGCCGACGCCAGTAGTACTGTGGGCCTGCAGAAGGATGGGGGCCGATGGAGCGATAATCATCAGTGCCTCTCACAACCCCCCTGAGTGGAACGCCCTGAAGTTCGCGTTGAAGGGCTTGTTCCTCGACGTCGACGAGGTCTTGAAGCTCATGGAGGCCGTCGAGGAGGCGAGCGCGACAAGCGGAGTGGGCGAGCTAAGCGAACTAGCGACTTGCGCCTATGACCCGCTCGAGGAGTACGTAGACCAGGCCTTGAAGGTCCTCGACGTAGAAGCTGTAAAGAGGAGGGGCCTGAAGGTCGTGGTGGATCCCGGAGGAGGGGCTGGCTTCAGGTCTACTCCGCTCCTCCTCAGGAAGCTGGGTTGCAAGGTGGTCACCGTGAACTCGGCCCCAGGAATATTCGCCAGGGAGATCGAGCCCACTCCAAGCTCCCTCGATCTCTTGAGCAAGGCCGTCAAGGCCTACGGGGCCGACGTGGGCTTTGCACACGACGCCGACGCGGACAGGCTCGTCTGCGTCACCGAGGAAGGAGAGGTCCTGAGCGAGGACTACGGCTTGGCCATAGCCTCTCTCCACGTCTTGGAGAGGCGCAGGGGACCGCTGGTAGTGAGCGTCGCCTCCTCCATGATGTTCAAGTGGATATCCGAGCAACTCGGCGTCGAGCTCTACTGGAGCCCCGTGGGCGAGGTGAAGGTGGTTAAAGAGATCGTCAAGCGCGGGGCCCCCATAGGCGGGGAGGGCAGTAGCGGAGGAGTAATCCCAGCTTTCTTCAACTTAGCTAGAGACGGCGTCTTCGGCGCCGCCTTAATAGTCGAGGCCTTGGCCCTCAGGGGTTGCAAGGTCTCCGACTTCGTCAGAGGGCTACCGAGGTACTACCAAGTGAGGACGGCCATCGAGTGCGACGTCGAGGGGGGCGAGCTCGTCACCAAGAGCTTGGTCGACGAGCTCAAAGGGCTCGATCTCGATCTGACGGACGGAATCAAAGTTTGGCTCGACGAAGGGTGGGTCCTGATAAGGCCTTCGCGAACCGAGCCTAGGATAAGGATTATATGCGAGGCTAGGAGTCGAGCTAGAGCGGAGGAGTTGTTGAGGGAATTCGCGGCTAGAGTGCGAGAGGTTATCAAAAAGGTCACTCATATATGATCGGCTTCGATAAACCCCCCTACTCCTCTAACTCGGTGTCGTTATACATCTCCGACTAATGTCGCACTATTTAGCAGTTACAATATAGTGGGAGGTCAACGCAACACATCAATATGCTCGCTACAAAGCCCTCTTTACACAAAGCCTTAGAGGATGTAATGATTTCACTACTTTTGGGGGGTCGTTGAGCGCTCGAGGGATGAAGTTCGGCAAGCTAGCCATCGAGGTCGTCGACCTTCTGCCGACCCCCGAAAAGGTCTTCGGAGTTCTCAAGCTGGACCTCAAGAGCCTGCTGTTCAAGGTCTTGGGTCCAAGCATGATAGCCGTTGGCGTCGCCATAGGCGGCGGCGAGTGGCTGTTGGGCCCTGCGACGGCCGTGAAGTATGGCCTAGGCATGGCTTGGATAGTCGTGGTCTCGGCCCTGCTTCAGACGGTGTACAACGTCAGCCTCGTGAGGCTGATCATGTACACGGGCGAGTCCCCGATAGCATATCTCAGGAGGGTCCCCCCGAGCCCCAAGTTCTGGACCGCAGCGATACCCGTCATGATTATCGTTTGGGGTTCCTGGGGGCTTAGCCGGGATCGCCGGATCAGGGGCCACAGCCCTGGGATCCATGATCTTGGGCAGGTTGCCCGCAGACGAAGACGCGTGGTTAGTCAGGTGCTTGACCTTGGTGATCATAGCCCTCTGCGTGCTGCTCGTCTTGTTTGGACGGAAGATCGAGAGGACTTTGGAAATAGCGAACTGGTTCTTCATGGTCTTCGTGCTCGCGACCTTGTTGTTTGTGGTAGCGCCGCTTACGGTAAGGCCCGAGGTGATCGTCGAGGCCCTCCGCGGTAGCTTCAGCTTCGGCTACATACCCCCAGGGGCCGATGCGAGCTTGATAGCCGCT
>CAZLVJ010000053.1:5280-5702 GCA_964562935.1 uncultured Nitrososphaerota archaeon | reverse complement strand
TGTTGATGGCCGAGAACGTCGGCGCCTACAGCCTCACAGACTTGGGGACGTACGCCAGGTTTAGGGGCCAGGGGAGGCTTCAAGCGCTTGTGGAGTTGAAGAGAGACCCCCAGCACTTAGTCAACGTGTACTCGGCCTACGTCTCGAGGGCCAGCGCCCTCGACGACCCCTACGTGCGCTACGTAGTACAAGAGCTCAAGAGTTACTTGATGACGCGCGGCCAAGAGCTCTTGGCATCGAAGTACGGAGACCTCATAAGGCCTGTGAGGGGTCGCGAGGACGAGGTGAAGCGGGTTTGGGAGGCCTTGGCGAGGCTAGGCTGACGTGAGGTCTCGGCGATGTCGGAGTCGATACTCTCCATAACCCTCAGGAGCCTCTACGTCTCATCCACCGCGGCGCTCATAGCGTTCGCCTCAGCCGTA
>CAZLVJ010000053.1:0-5270 GCA_964562935.1 uncultured Nitrososphaerota archaeon | reverse complement strand
GAGGAGGAGGGCGGAGATGGCCTTGGGGGTCTTCGAGGCGTTGGTGGGCGTGCCGACAACGGTCATCGGGCTCTTCGTTTACATGCTATTGTACCCTCAAGGCCCCTTGGGCTTCGCGAGGTTGCTCTACACCCCTATGGCCATTGTAATCGGCCAGTTCTTCGTCGCCCTGCCCATGGCATTTACCTCCATGTTCAGGCCCTTCTACGAGCTGAAGGAGTGCGCTAGGGAGCTCGTCCTGTCCTTGGGGTGCCCGGAGGGGCGCGCCACAAAAGTGCTCCTGAGGGAGCTCGCGCCAGTCCTGACCTCGTCCTACCTCCTGGCCTTCTCCAGGGCCATAGGAGAGCTGGGCGTCGCGCTGATAGTCGGCGGCGGCATAGAGGGGTACACGAGCGTGTTAACGACAGCGATAGCCGTTCGAACCTCCATTGGGGACTACGAGGTCGCCATCCAAATAGGCCTGGTACTCTTGAGCATAACCATCTCGCTAGCGCTCATGTTGAAAGCGTTCGGTGAGCGCGTGCTATGGAGGTAAGGCTAGTAGACGTCTGGCACAGCTACGACGGCTCCACGTACGCGCTGAAGGGCGTCAACTTAGCATTCAAGGATCCGGGCGTGTACGTCCTGACGGGCCCCAACGGCTCCGGGAAGACCACTCTATTGAAAGTGCTTTCTTTAATGATCAGGCCGTCGAGAGGGGATGTCGTCGTGAACGGCGCTAAGTTCTGGAGCCTCGGCGAGGAGGAGAGGTCTTCGCTGAGGAGGTCGGTGGCCTACGTCCACGACAAGCCGATCCTGGTAAGGGGGTCCGTGAGATACAACTTGGAGCTCGGCCTGAGACTTAGAGGGGCGAAGGTGGACGAAGATGTTATTGAGCGCTACGTCGTGAGGTACGGGCTTGGGGGCTTGGAGGGCAGGTCCGTCAGCAAGCTGAGCGCTGGGCAGGCAAAGCTGGTCTCGATAGTGAGGGGCCTCTTGCTGAGGCCGCAGCTCTTCGCCCTCGACGAGCCCTTCACTTTCCTCGACAGCGCTAGGGCCTCTCTGCTGGTCGAGGACTTAGTAGAGGTAGCGAGGAAGGGCGGGACAGTCGTCGTGGCGACCCACTACATGCACAAGGAGCTAAAGAATTGCTCTAGTCAAGTCATCGAGCTCGTCAATGGAGAGGTCGCGCTACACGAGAAGGCTTAGAGAGGTCTCAATTGACCGAAGGGGCCCTCTCATCGGGGGCAAGTTTATTAAGAGTCGCCCGCTGAGTCCCCTCCGGGGCTTAGGGAGCTGGGCTCATTGTCGATCCATTTTAGAAGGGGCTTAGGATTGCCCCTCGAGGCCCCGAGTCGAAGTCGAGTTGGTGTTTGGCCGCTGGCCACCTCGATCATCATAGCGGTCAACGTGTTCGCCTACGCCCTATCGACCTACGAGAACTTCTTCTCCATGGTCAGCGATTACTGGGTCGGCGTCGGCGGCTTCGTCCCTGTGCTGATGACCTCGCTAGAGCAAGCGTATAGAGTCCTCTCGTCCATGTTCTTGCACGCAGACATCTTCCACATATTCTTCAACATGTACTTCCTGTACGTCTTCGGTAGAGCAGTCGAGGAGGCCTTGGGGGGCTGGCGCCTCTCGGCCCTGTACGTCGCCTCTGGCATCGTCGCGTCAATATTTCACACCGCCTTCAGCTTCATCAGCGGACTGCCGGCCTACGCCATCCCGGCCATTGGCGCCTCTGGGGCCATAAGCGGCGTCTTGGGCGCCTACTTGATGTTGTTCCCGGGCACCTCGCTCGTCTTGTGGATCCCCTTCTTTCCTCTGGCCTTCTTCAGACTGAGGGCCTCTTACTACCTCATCTTTTGGTTCGCCACTCAAGTGATCTATGGCTATGCTAGACTAGGGGCCGGCGTGGCCTTCTTCGCTCATGCAGGCGGCTTCGTGGCTGGCATGGCATTGCTACCCATGCTCGTCAGCAGAGAGGGGCTTCATTGCCTTAAGGTGGCCAGATCGCACCCCTGGCCCTCTTACGTCGTCTTCATGCCACTTGCCAAGAGGGGCTTGAGCGGCGCGACTAAGGCGATGATAGCGGCGCTCGTGGCGTCTCTGGTCATCGGGGCCGCGTGCGCCTCGAGCGGCGTCTTCGTCGAGGGCAGAGCAAAGGCCGTCACGCTAGAGTACACGGTCGAAGGAGAGGATCGCATTGACTTCGCCGTCTTCAAGCTACCGGACGTCGAGGAGCAGATAGCTAAGATCCCCTCCGACGCTACGAGGATATTGTTGAGCAGGCTCGAGGCCGCAGGGCTCCTCTACGACGTGAGCAAAGCCGACAAGGAAGTATCCTTGAGAAATGTCGAAGGACGGGTGTCCCTGATCGTTAGAGGGGTGCGCGTCGAGCCCCGTCTAAGCATTAAGTACTTCGAGGGCACCTACGATCGCGACGGTTTCTTGCAACGTTGCTCAGGGGAGCTGTGGACCCAAGTCGTGTACATAGGTACTCGCACGGTATCCCTGGGCGAGCCCGTGAATTACGAGTTCCAGCTGGGGGCTAGGACCGTCGATCTAGCGCTGCTGACGCAATGCACTGGCATGGCCTCGCTCGCGGTCGCAATAGTGGCCTTGGTGGTAGCGCTCACAAAGGACAAGGACTTAACCTTAATAAGCGAGGAGGAGGCTCGATTTTGGTAAAACTCGCACGAGCCGGATCGACTCCACCTCGCAAGGTCTCGCAGGGACCTAACCAGTGCGCGCTTACGTTGTCTCGATGCGCTGGACTACATAAGGATAAGGATTGAGGAGAAAAGTAGCGGGATTAGAGCTCTGCAACCTCATCTCAACGACTCTTGACGTAGCTCGGCGCCGTCGGCGGAGTCCTCCCCTTCTTCATCTCTTGGTAGTAAGCGTAGGTTAGGGGCTCTTCGTCCTTAATGACCTCAGCGCTTACCACTTCGCCAACGAACAGCGTGTGAGTCCCCACGTCACAGCTGCCGACGACCTTCGCCTCTAGGTACGCGATGGCGTTGTCAATGACTATGGGGGCGCCAGTCACGCCGACCTTGAAGCTTACGCCCTTAAACTTGTCGTAGTCCCTGCCGGACCTGAAGCCGAGGCTGGCTATGAAGCTCAAGGGGGTCTCCTTTGAGAGTATCGAAGCGCTGAAGACGCCGCTCTCGCTTATGAACTCGTGCGTCAGGTTCTGCTTGTTGATGCACACCGCGATCTTGACGGGGTCGGAGGTGACCTGAAACACCGTATTGGCTATCTGGCCGTTGAACCTGTCGCCCTTTCTAGAGGCGACCACGTAGATCCCATAACTTATCTTCCTTAGCGCATTCGCGTCTATCACGGCGCGTCGACCCATTGAGAGGTCCGCCGAAATGGTAAGTTAAAACTGTCGCGCTTGATCAAGTTTTTGATACAGTACTTCGTGGCAAGCGCGACGTTGAGGCTCACCAACACTAGTCTAATGACTGGCGAGCCCTTGCTAGGGCAAAATGCGCGATTCAGAGGAGCTATTTCACGCGAAAACCTTAAATAAGTCAATAAAGCAATCACTGCTCGAGGTGCCATGGTTAAGTATCGCGTGACCGTCGATCGAGTCGCTTGCGTTTCTTGTGGCGCCGCTCCAGCCATGTGTCCAAAGGCCTTCGAGCTCGGCACCGACAACCAGAAGAACAAGGTGGTCGACGAGTACAGCGTCGAGTTAAATGAAGTCGTTTCGGTGGGCGTCATCCCAGAGGAGCTCTACGAGTGCGCGAAGGCCGCCGCAGAGGCCTGCCCGGTCAATGCTATAAAGATCGAAGAGGTCAAGGAGTAATCCGAGGCCCTCAAGCCCTCTTGAAGAGTCAACGACCCCCTTTATACCATGCGAAGGCAAGGCGCTATCTTGCACAACATGCGCAAAACGAGTCGAAGCTTGGGCCTATGTCTTGTTGTCTCGTTCCACTCGTCAGGCCCTCGAGGCGTTGATCCAATCTGGGCCGAGATCGACCCTAGCGCCGAGCTTGGGCCGAGCCCGTTCTTTCGGGCCTTATCTCGATCCAGTACCTCGATATCTCTTGGTAAAACACACGTTTTTGCCCTCCCCTAACTCTCTTGGCGTTAGAGGGATGATGTCGAATCCCAAGTGCTCTGGAGGCATCCCCCCAACGAGCTCGACCCTTTGAGGGAAGTCCATGGCTCGAAGCCTGAGAAACCACGTCGCTGCCGAGCATGCGGCCCCGGCGTAGCTACCGAAGAGATATACAGCGTCCCCTGTCCTCTCAGCCAGTCGCCTCAAGACCTCCAAAACCTCCCTACGGATCTCTGACGGCCTCCGAGACCTCATTCACGACGACCCCGGCCGTTCCTCACGGCTTCTCCAGCCATGTCCTCGAATATCTCCTCGTGCAGTCTCTCGATCCCAGCGTTGGGGTACCTGGCCTGCGTGTAGTAAGCCGAGAGCCTAGCCAAGCTACCCTCGCTAATCTTCAATTTCACCGAGTCCTTGACCTTCCTGTAAAGCTTGACGAGGTCGCGCCCCTTGCATACTCCCCGAAGATGTGCATGATCAATGCCTTCAAGGCCTTCTCGGCGGCTTGTTGAGCCGCGAAGCAAGCCTAACTGTAATCGCCCATCTCGATGCTCTTCTTGGCGTGGGCGAGGTCTGCCCTAGCGCTCTCCAGCCAGTCCACTACCTCATCCCTCAAGGGCATATGCTCATCGAGGTAGTATACTGCGCTAGGCATCAGTAAGGGTTAGCTCGAGGAGTTTGCGGGGATACGAGGGCCTAGTGCTATGATGTGATGACGAATATGGGCGAAAGTCGCTGTCAACTTGCCGAGCGTCAAGGCCGTCTGGAGAAGTTCAAGGACCGGCACTTCGCTAGTGCTTCTCGACGTAGAAGCGCCCTCTCCTCTCGTACCTGCGCTTGGCGTACTCGATGAGGGCGCTCACCCTATCGCTCAGCTTGACCGGCAACCCGTCCACGAGGGCAGAGAGTGCTAGCGGGTTCCCCTTTTTAACCATGTCCTCTAGCTCTTTGTACGTGTAGAGGAAGAGGTCCACCCGCGGGACCTTGTACTCCGACGCGATGTAGAAGCGATCCAAGACGCTGACGCCCTCGACGGCCTCCGTCACTACTAATAAGTCCACGTCGCTCCACTCCCCGCCTCCTCTCCTGGACCAAGAGCCGAAGACCATTGCGCTCTCCACGCCAAACCTCCTAGCGAGCCTCTCCAAGACCTCCCTCACAACTCCACGCCAGACCTCCTCAGCCATGACTCGACCCACTCGACGATCTTCTTAGA
>CAZLVJ010000052.1:0-5765 GCA_964562935.1 uncultured Nitrososphaerota archaeon | reverse complement strand
TCGCTCCTCTCTGTTGATCCTGCCGGTTATGGAGACTGGCTGGACGTTCACCCCTCTGACCACGTCGCAGTTCTTGGCTGCGAACCTCACTATGTCGCCTAGCTGGTGGTCATTCACACCCCTAACTAGCGTCACCACTAGGACTATGGAGTCGTGCTTCAGCTTTCTCGCGTTCTCTATGACCTTGAGCTTGAGGTCTAGTAGAGGGACGCCCCTAGTCTTGACGTATACGTCGTCTGTCAAGCCGTCGAACTGAAGGTAGATCGTCGACATGCCCGCGTCGAGCAAGCTCTTGTAGTACTCTAAGCTCTTTGCTAGCACGATGCCGTTGCTATTCACCTCCACGTGCCTGAAGCCCTCTTCCTTGGCCATGGCCACGAGCTCTGGGAGGTCCTTCCTCACAGTTGGTTCTCCGCCAGAGTATTGAAGGGCCGTCGGCGGTATCGGCCTGACACTCTTGAGGTTCTTCAGCATTTGCCTCACTTGCTCTAAACTTGGTTCGTACAGATAGCCGACAGCTCCAGCATGGGCGAAGCATATGGGGCAGTTGAGGTTGCAGCGATTGGTGACGTCTATTATGCCCAGCACAGTGCACGTCTTGTGGTTCTCGCAGAGGCCGCAGTCGTAGGGGCAGCCCTTCTCCCTCTTCTTCCGGGGGTTCGAGATTCCGCTCCCGAGGACCCCCCACTTCTCGGCCCAGCGATAGAGCTCGTAGTCGCTCCAATAGACGTCGGTGTACCCCCCGTGTTGAGGACATGACTTAGATATGTACACGCAGCCACCATCTTCGTATACTAGCGCCTCTACCACCTGAAGGCATTCAGGGCATAGGCTCTTGGTCCTCTTAATAGACCTCAACAGCTACCACCAAGGTCAGCTTAACACAAGCTTTAGCTTCGACCTCAGTCCATTATAAGCTTTATTGAGAAAACGCCGTCGGACGGCTTTCGTTTCTCACCCTAGGAACCTCTTAAACGACGAGTTCTAGCGGTCGATAACGCGTTGAGGCTTGGCTAATGCCTTTCCTCTCGAGCCGTCATTGTTAGGGACGTTTAAACCCTGTTTCCGAAGAGCTCGCCCATGTGAAGGTCAAGATTTCAACTTACCCTTATTATGAGGATCTACATCTACGGTAAGGTGGTGGGGATATTAATGAGGATAATAACCGTCAAAATCCCAGAAGCCTACGTGAGGGAGCTCGACGAGCTCGTCAGGCTAGGGATCTATCCTTCGAGGAGCGAAGCCATAAGAGTTGCCCTTAGAGAGTTGCTCAAGAAGGAGCTCTACAATCAAGCAGGAGAAGGCGACGTCCAGAGGGCCGTTCGCATACAGTCGAGGCACCTGCTTAAGCGCAAAGGTTACACTTATGACTATTGACTATTAAGGCTAGTAGCTACGATTTAGTTTTTGTTCACGTGCCTAGATTTCTACAATTCTACCTCTCTATGGTCGAGGCCTTCGATTTCAATAATTCCGACAACCCTAGTACCTCGCCAATGGATTGGGAGCCGAGGCCGATCTGCATCTCATAGTGCGCTCACTACTGAGACACTACTGGCTGCATGCAAATGTCGCTTGCCATCACCAAACCTCAAATAAACGCCGCTCGCAACTTCACGCCTCACCACCCACAGAGCCGCTAAAGGCCTGCAAAAGCAGAGGCTTGAGAAAGGTACGACCGAGGGCCCAGAGGGTGTAAGCGGAGGATTAGAAGATTGCTCGTCAGAAACCGAAAATCAAAAAATCGATCCACGTTCGCCATAAACCATTTCGCAAGGACCCTCCAAGAAGCTTAAAAAGAGAGCTCTTTCGGAGGTCGTAAAAGCCTAGTACTCTCTCAATGAGTTTTTCTCGATAACCATTTTTCGACTATTGCAGAGTTTATTTGAGGGAGGCCCACTACGGCGCTAGAGGCCTTTAAACAAAGTTTTCACGCAAAATCAAAAGCCCTTCATCACATAGTTTCACTCAGCTCCACTACCTTTCTTGGGGTGGTGCTGTGAACTACGTCATCAAGATCCACGAGTACAACTGCGGCAACTGCGGCTCGAAGTTCTTCACGTTGACCAGGATATATCATTGCCCCATCTGCAAGAATAGGGTCCGTAGGAGGGACACCGAAGTCAGGGTCTTCAAGAGGTTCGACGAGTACAAAAATGAGATAATGCGCTTCAAGAGCGAGTACCACCACAGAATCATCGGCGGTAGAAGTGTCTGGTTCGTTGACAAGGTCTATCAGCCCAAGAGCGCTTGGAAGAGCAAGGTGAGGTAGGACTAGGAGCGGAGAAACGGCTAAGTCTAAATTGATAGAGAGTACACTTGAGGCTATGGAAGCGGCGTCGGCAACGTCGTTAGCCCTATTGTCGTTGTTAATAACGGTAGAGCTCACTTACTTGGGCTACCACCTGTGGCTCTCAAGGATTGCCTCTAAGTACTCGACCCCTAAGGGCTATATCCCAGAGACTCCAACGGTCGTCTTTCACATCCCCGTGAGGGAAGAGCCGCCACCACTCCTCGAAAGGGCTTTGGCCTCGATTAAGCGCCTCAGGTATCCCAAGGACAAGATCAAGGTGGTCGTGGTCTGCGATGACGAGGATCCTAGACCCATGGAGGAGGTGTGCAATAGGGTCCGAGAGGACTTGGAAGTGGTGTTCGTGCACAGAAGGGAACCCAAGGGGTTCAAGGCTGGGGCGCTCAACAAGGCCCTGAGCATTGAGAGCGACGTGGTCGTCGTATTGGACGTCGACAGCATACTGCCGCCAGACTTCCTGATCAGGGCGTTACCCTCTCTGTACGAGTCTAACGACGTCGCGGCCGTCGTCGTCAGATTCGAACCACTCAACGCTAAGGAAAGCTTGGTCTCTGAGGCCGTAACCTTCGGCTGGAACTTCTTCACGAAGGGACTCTTCAAGGGGCTCCAAGCGATCTTCGGGAGCTCAATCCTCGTAGGCAGCGCTTGCGTCATAAAGAGAGAGGCCCTCCTAAGCGTTGGGAAGTGGGATGAGGGGTGCCTGACGGAGGATGTGGAGCTGGGGGTCCGGCTCAGGCTTGGGGGCTACAGAGTCGTGTACAACGATGAGGTACCAGTGTGGATCGAACATCCATCTACTTATGGCGACTTCAAGAAGCAACAGAAGCGATGGGCTTACGGCGCGAGCCAAGTAATTCTAAAGCACTTTAAAGCCATAGTCACCTCGAGCTTGAGCTTTTCCGAGAAGGCCAGCTTGCTCATTTACTTAACCCAATACTGGGGCCTGGCATTGACTGGGCTATCGATGATCGCACTGCCATTGCTTACCCTCTTTGGAGGTGAGCCACCCCTCTTGCCCTTGCTGCCCCTTTTAGGCATTGGGGCGGCGTTGCTGATCCCATACGGTCGCGACGCCTCGAAACAGGCCTTAAGAGGCCATGGCTTAGCTCAGAGGATAAAGCTCCTCGGAAGGTCATCGGCTCTAGTCGTGGCCATGTCCTTCGAAGTCCTTATATCGTCGATAAAGCCCTTGTTGAAAGCCAACTACACCTGGAGGGTGACGCCCAAGGGCCCCAATAAAAGGGCCTCTAGGGCGGTGCCGAGGCTCGAGCTCCTCCTCTCGTTGCTCCTTCTGTCGTCTTTGATAGTAGCCATTCTTAGGTCTTATGTAGTGCTGGCGTTGTGGTCCTTCGCCTATCTGGCGCCTTTAGTGTACGTGGTCTTAAGGAGGTTCAGCTGAGGGATCGAAAAGGCTCAGCCCAGTCGGCAAAGGAACAAGCATGCATCATCTCCTCTAGCCTCACAAAAAACCTCCTCCACTCTAACGCCCCTGACCTCAAAGTGAGCACTCATCATACCGGTCAAGTAGCCCCTCATGAACAGGCACTGAGGCGCCTTGCTCGAGTCCTTCCTATGCCTTACTTCAAAAACGTCTCTGGCCCTCACCTCGACGAGCCTCTTAGTCAAATCGATACCCTTGAGCTCGAACTCCCCCCACCCAGCGGAAGATAAGAGAGCCAAGTGGGCCTTAATCCTCTCCTCTACACTGAGACCCTCGAGCCTCGCGCCTAACAGCTTAGCAGCGCTACTTCCGAAGCCTTTAGCCAAGTACCATAGAAAGACTTCGCCGGAGGAGCCGAAGCACGCCTTGACTTCTTGGAGCATTTCAACGAAGCACTTGAGCACAACCACCATGACTTCCTCCGTCTCTGAAGTTGTCATCGGGAAGCCGAAGGCCTCGTACGCGTAATCGAGTTGCGGGCCCCAGAAATCCACCTCCAATACGTCGGGCAGAGCACTTATCTTATCGATGACGACGCCGACGTCGCCGACCATCTCGGTCATATCCGCTAGAATGAATGAGACCTCTTCATCATCCTCATAATGAACCATTACGTTCCGGGGGTGAATCCTATGTTCGTTCAAGACCTCAAGGACTTTGCCCAAGACCGAGGGCCGCGCACGCCCTTTGACCCAGAACTCTCCAAAAGTGCGGCCCCTCGAAAAGATTATTATCGGTAAGTCTTTACTCGCTTTTCTTACAAGCGTCTAACATCACCTCAACAACATAACAGGCTGGCGCCGTCTCAGCTTATGGATATGACTATGCAACGTCTCACTTAAAACACGTCACAGTATTACAATATAAATGTCTTTCTTGTTTCTTGTACTCACGTTGACGTGAGACAGTACGGCTGACCTTGCACCTAAAGAGGTAGAGCGCAAAATTCAATTACCTAGCTACCTCGTGCTACGGATCAATCGATGACGCGACCTCAAAGTCGCAGACCAGTTTTTATGCTTACCGACACTCGGTTATTCGATCCTCTCCCTGACCAAATGGTGATTGACTTGCCCATAAGGTTTGGCACCGATGGCTGGAGGAGCTTGATGGATGTCGACTTCACAATCAACAACGTCAAGGCCGTCGCCCAAGCGATAGCCGACTACGTCATCAGCAGGGGCCTCGCGAGGTACGGTGTGGTCGTCGGGTACGACTCTAGGAGGGGCTCTAAGGAGTACGCCAAGGCATGCGCAGAGGTCCTCACTGGGAATGGCGTGCTAACCTACATGACCGCCACGGACGTCCCGACGCCCCTCGTCGCCTTCGCGACCGTTAGGTTGAGGGCCGGGGGCGCCATAATGATCACGGCCTCCCACAACCCTCCCGACTATAACGGGATTAAGTTCATACCCCACTACGGCGGCCCTGCCTCGACGGAGATAACCCAGGAGATCCAAGGGCTCATAGCTAAGGCGGAAGTTAGGACCTTGGACATCGAGGAAGCTGACAAAAGAGGGCTAATAGCCTACGTGGACTTTAGAGAGGAGTACTTGGACTGGATTTTGTCTCTTGTCGATAGGAACGCGATCCAGAGGGCACGCCTAAAAGTCCTAGTCAACTCCTTGCACGGCTCCGTCGCGGGGGTATTGGACGAGGCCTTGATGAGGCTGGGGTGCGAGGTCAAGCGCATGCGGTGCGAGAAAGACCCGGCGTTTGGAGGCCTGACGCCGGACCCGACCTTGCCCGAGTCCGTCCGAGACATGAGGGACTTCATGGGAAGCGTCGACGTAGGCCTCGCGACCGACGGTGACGGAGACAGGGCCTCGGCCTACTCCGAGACGCACATCACCCCGAACACGCTGTTCCCAATACTGCTAAAGCACATGCTCAACAAAGGGGTGAGAGGAGGGGTGGTGAGGACCGTTGCCACGACACACATGGTCGACGAAGTAGCTACCAAGAACGGGCTGAGGGTCTACGAGGTGCCCGTGGGCTTCAAGAACATAGCGC
>CAZLVJ010000051.1:0-5777 GCA_964562935.1 uncultured Nitrososphaerota archaeon | reverse complement strand
CGCGGCCTTCTCGAGCGACTGCTGGAACATGAAGAGTGCCTGAGGATAGAGGCGCTTTCTAAAGAGCAATTTAGCGGCTTTGAAATCTTTCTGAGCTATCTTGACGAGGGCCGAGGAGTAGCATTCTCCTCCTTCGGGCATTCGGCTTCACCTTTTTACCTCTTCTGGTCACAAGGTCTAACCCGCTAATATTTAACTCTGATGATCATGCTACTTCAGTGATGAACCGGCGAAGCGTTTGCTGAATGATCTATATAATCGTGCTTGAAGGCGCTCAAGAGGTCCTAGAGAGACGTAAAGGATAAGAGAATTAGAGCTTTAAGGTCGAGGACGGAAGCCAAGAGGGGGTAGCGAAAAGTTCGTGGAGGGGCAAAGAAGCTCATCAACGAAACTGGGGTAGGAAAGTCCGACCTCTACGAAGCCGCTAAAGAGGAGTTAATGTTGTGTAGAAACAACCTCAGAGACTTCTCCGTCATCAATGAAAGCTATTTTGCTAAGTTGATCACCAAAGCCGTTGACGACTACTTCAGCAAAATAGAGGCTAGTATGGGCTTCTCTCCCTTCGATTTGATCGAGGCCATCTGTAACAAAATCAATAGTGAGTTGGAGGGCATTGTCGAAATCGGCAAGGCCTTCTCGCTCGATGCGTCCAAGTTTCTCATAGCGTCGCAGTTTGTATTTGGGGACGTCTCCGAAGTGATAAAGGGGCTATTGCTTCATCGATGAGCCGCGTACATCATCCCACAACTCGACGTCTTAAGCGAGAAGATCAGGGCTGAAAATATGGGACTGTACACCGACGTAAGGGTGTCGAAGAAGGTGGACTCTTTGGCGAGGTCATCGCGAAGTCGTGAAATGGTGAGGGCATGATAGGGATGGCCCAAACACCCGAAGCTTCGGGAAGAGCCCTCTTCTTGAAGCCTCCTCTCTCACGACCAACAACTACTGTTCGACGACTTCGGCCCCTAGTTTAGAAGTCGAAAGCTCGAGATCCTCAACGCCTTATTTCTCCCTTATCTCATTTGCCCCTTTCAATAATATACTTCATGATGTTTTTCTTTTATTTTGAAAGTAGGCGTTTATTATAGCACTCTCATCTTCCTTAAGCAAGTTCGGAATACCCTTAAGCGAACTAAAGGCTATTGTATAAATTCGTTTAGCGTTTTTATAGAGGCCTTACTCTTAAGGTAATGCCTCACTTCTTTTATCACTTCGCCGAAGGATTTATTCGTCTGAGCGCCTCCCACTCTTGGATGCGGACCGCCACCCCCAAACAATTGCGCCAGCTTTCTGACATCATAAGGATAGAAAAGAGAACGAAAACATAATAAGCCGTTACTATACCCAATATATATCGCACTTTCTCTTTCTATCTCGCACAAATCTGAAATTAACTGAATGGGCCTTCCTTTTAAGTCGTAAATCTTGACTCTTTTATCTTCTACTTGAATTACTTTTTCTTCTTCTTAACCTTTAGATAGGCACTAATTATAACCTTCTTCTCCTTCTCAGGCAAACTCAGAATATCCTTGAATAGTTCGGGAGGAACGGCAAGAACATGACCACGGCTATCAGGGCCACCAAGGCCATCCAGAGCTCCGCGCTCCCCTAGCGCTCCACTTTGTCCAAGACGCTTTCATCCCTCCTCCTAGGACGAAGGAGTTGAGGAGCGTTCACGCACGCCTCGAAACCAAGCTCGAACACCTCCGGGGCCTCTCCGCGTTGGTGAGGGGCTGTGGAAGAGGGTTTCGCGACCATAGCCTCTTCGCGCATAGACTCTCCGCCAAGCTTCATCAAGGAAGTGCTCCTGAACGTGAGCCTGGCCTACGACGAAGGAGAGGTCTTGAGACGAGCAACGAAGACGTCGGCCATGATAGTTGCGGCGGTGTTCGGCCCCAAGGACCCTCCTAGCGGCCTCCCTGAGAAGTACACGGAGCTTAAGAGCAAGTACAACGAGAAGGTCTCAAAGGCCAAGAAGAAGGCGTACATAGCATCGCTGATGAGCATGATCACGGGGTTGTCCCTCGCGCCGCTTATCGGCCTTGCTGGCTTTTTCGTGGGGCTAATTCTGCCCCTCATCATCGGCCCGATTACTTTCAAGGTCGCTTCACGAGATAGAGAGCTCCACGAAGAGTTTCGCAAAGTGAAGGAAGAGGCCGAGTGGTACGGCATCGAATGAGCGATGACGGCCTCTTCGCGCATAGCCTCCCTACTCAACCGTCAAGGAGGCCTCCTAAGCGCGAGCTCGGTTCACGATGAGAGAGGTCTTGAGGTAGCGGCTCTAGCCGGTCCTTCGGCTGTTTTAATGACGAGCCTCCACGCCGTGGACGAGGGGCGCTGCGTTGCCAGCAATTGCGGCGATGTGAAGCGAAATGCAAATAGCCCTCCGTATACAAGTTGTAGACGGCGGGCCCTCTATGAGCGTCGTCGTGAGCGTGAGGATTCCGAAGCACTTGAAGGAGAAGCTCGAGAGATACGGGATCGACGTGCCTGAGCTCATAAGGAGCAAGCTGGTCGAGGAGGTTGAGAGGATAGAGAGGGAGGAGCTCAGGAGGCTGTTGGACGAGCTGAAGAGCAGGTTGCAGGGCAAGATAGACCCCTACGAGCTCTCGAAGCTCGTGGAGGAGGGGAGGGGAGAGAGGTAAGGTTGACGAAGCCGACTTACGTACTAGACGCCAGCGTCTACGCGCCACTCATAACCACTATTGGCGCGCCACTCTTGGATGCCGCGCTGAGGCTCGACCTCGTCATATTGGACTTGACGATCTACGAGGTCTGCAACGCCTTCTGGAAGGCTTGTACGAAGCTGTGCAAGATGAGCGAGGAGGAAGCGAGGGAAGCCTGTAGAGCCGCGAAGCTCTTGGCCGACAGGCTCAGGGCTTATCGATACGAGGACCTGGACTTCGACAAGGTGGTCGCAGTGGCCATCGAAGAAGGCATCACGGTCTACGACGCGACCTACGTGGTCCTCGCCTCAACGCTAAGAGCGCCTCTAGCGTCCGAGGACAGAGACGTCAAGCGAGTGGCCCCGAAGTACGGCGTCGAGGTCGTGGGGCTTGAGGAGTTGCTGAGGATGATGAAGGGCTGAGACAAGAATTTACATCGTAGTGTACTCGGTGATAATCAAGTGCGCTGAATGAAACAACGCCACACAAATCTCCTACAACACCTACGGAAATTCGGATGATTACCATTACCACTTCGAAAGTTCGAAATACGAACAGGACCCCAAGGAAGTCATGGGACAGAGGCGATTAGCTGGAAAAGCTAATTTGCTCAGCCGACTTATAGGGCATGGGTGGAAAGAGCTTGTCTAAGGTAATCAGGGTGAGGTACGAGAAAGACGTCTTGAAGCCTTTGGAGCCCGTGGAGCTCGAAGAAGGCGAGGAGCTAGTCGTCTTCATACGTAAGCGCAGGGTAGGCGAGGTTCTTGAAAAATATGTTGGAATATTCGGTAGGGCTGACGTGGAGGAGCTGAAGAAGTACGAGGAAGAGGCTCAGGCGCAGTGAACGGGATATTCATAGACACCAACGTATTTTACAACATACTATTCGAGACCGATCTCACCCAAGTTGCTCGAAAGCTATTAGAAGACTATGAAGAAAGCCCATTTCATACGAGCTTAACAGTAGTAAATGAGCTACTCTACATATCTGCGAGAAAGTACTATCAAACCGAACGAGAGATTAGCGGATCTCACAGTCTACGACAGTTGATATCAATTAAGGGGTATCCAGAATCCATAACTAACGGCATACGAAGTCTACTAAAAGACCTCGAAGTGGAGGTCTTGATAGAAGACGTGAAGTATCAAGATATGATTGAAGTAGCTAATCGCCTTAAACTCTTGCCAAGCGATGCCATTATAGCATTAACATGTAAACACTACAACATAGAAACCATTCTTACCTTCGACGAGGACTTTAAACGAGTTCCGTGGCTTAAAGTAGTTCCTTAACCTCGGTGGAGAGACTATTGACTATTACAATATCTTCCTTCGAGTTCATCGTAGAAGAGAAAAGTTCGATATGACGTACATTCTATGGCAAGCCCGCCGAGGTTTGAACTGGGGGCTCTTTGGCCCCAAGAGCCCTGAGACTCGTGTAAAGAATGCCCCTCGATTGATATTAATCCGAGGCAGATGAGTATTGATTACATATTATCCAGCACATGGATCAGCTGAGCTAGGGTCGGATGTTAACGAGACTCCTCAATGAGTGTTAGAGTAGTTAAAGCTTTGTCTCGTAGAGAATGCAAGGCTGGTTCGGGTCGATGCTAAACGTGTTGTCGTAGGGATTAATGAAGGTCTTCGAAAAAAGACTTGCTGAGAGGCTGGGGCCTTAGTGCGCATGCGCTAGAGGTCGGCAAGGTCGCCCTTGAGGGCAAGGTGAGGTTCTACTGCTCGCCCATCGTGTAGATGGCAGAAAATGCGTGCGTCTCCATCGCGTGAAACTCACGAATTGCTTGTGCGACGTTTCTCATAAATTGATGAAAGGACTGAGTCGCGAGACTGTTCGCAGCGCGAATTTGCGAGCACGCGAGCGACGAGCGGTGAAGCGCTCGCATAGCGAGATGCCTTAGCCGATGGCGAAGTTGATAATTCACGACAGCTCCTCGCAGTACCGCTCGATCACGCGAACCCTGTCCTCGGTCGACGGGTGAACCCTCACAAGCCTCAAGACCACTCCTAGAAGGGCGATCATCAAGGACGAGGGGCGGCTCAAGGGCTTCCTCTCCGACGCCGGGCCACGCGCTTTCAAGGCCTCGACCTTCTCCAGGGCCCTCACAAGAGCATCAGCGTTGGTCACCTCGACGGAGTGCATGTCGGCCAAGTGCTCCCTTAACCTCCCGATGCTCAAGGCGATGGCCCCGGCGGGGGCGAACGTGACGAAGGCGGCCAGCAATAGCGAGAGCTCAGCGGGCTCTCTCAGCCCGAGGAGGGCGGCCATCACGATAGAGGTGGGGAGGGCGTTGGCCACGGCGACGCAGATGGTCGCCAAGTACGCGCTGGAGAGGGCCCTGTTGAGGCCCGTTGCGTGCCCCAGCTCGTGAGCGAGCACGGCCCTCACCTCCTCTTTATCGAGGGCGCTCAGCAAGCCCTTGCACACGAGGATTACTCTCTCGAGGGCGTTGCCCACCAAGAGGGCGTTCGGGAAGCCCGCGTCCGAGAGCCTCACCCCCACCCTCCCTCTGCGGCGAGCGGCCCTCCCGATATCGTCGAGGGCCTCGAGGAGGAAGAGCTCGTCGCCCTCAGGGGGCCTGCTGAAGAGCTTCGCGAGGAGCGGCGAGAGCAAGTAGAGCGAGAGCCAGATCGCTAAGACGCACGAGGCGAGGGCTAGGGACTCTCGAACCAGGGATGGCAGGAGGGAGGTGCCCTCGAGGAGCCGAGACGCGACTGACCACGAAGCCGCCGAGAGGAGCGAGTACAAGACGAATAGCGCCACGAGGACCGCGGAGGCAATCTTCACGGCTGTCGAGGCCTTGAGGCCTCGCTCGATGAGCCGATAAGCCACTCCTTCGAGCAAGCGCAATCCTGGCCCGTCCCACTAGCGCCCTCTACCCCTGCATTGGCGAGCCCCAAATATCTCCCTCGCCTATCGAGCTCTAGGCTTCATTTTGCTGCGGGCATGCTCTCGAGCTCTACCGTCCTCGCCTTCCCTCGAGCTCGTGCTCTACCGGCAAGTTGTCCCCCTAGCATATGATGCGGTCCACCTCATCGGAGTCGTGCCGTAATCGCAGAAGCCGGAGGCCCTTACCTCAAACTAGGCGCACAACG
>CAZLVJ010000050.1:0-5867 GCA_964562935.1 uncultured Nitrososphaerota archaeon | reverse complement strand
TGCCTCGCCTACTCCCAGCCCTGACCGAAGCGCGAGGTCGAGAGAGACTATTACTGACGAGGTTATCAGCACGAGAACGAAGACCCTCAGCTCGAGGCCCTTCACGAACGACTTTACGTCGCCCGTGAAAAGCTTGTAATGTAGTGAAAACTTGGTGGCCCCCAAGATCATGAAAATTATCAATAAGACCTCGACGGCTACGTTGTTGAAGGCCCCCACGTTACTCGTCCTAGTGGAAAAGCCGCCCGTTGATAAACAGGCGAACGCGTGACATAAAGCATCGAAAGGGTCAAGACCCGCTAAAATTAGCAATAGGGCGCACAAGGCTGTGTAGATGACGTATATCAACCATATATCCTTGATAGTGCTTCTGATGGTTGGGGCGAACCTCTCTTCCCTAGTCTCCGCTAAGTACATCTTCCAAGCTATTATGCCCTCACGGCTGAGAAGCAAGAGCGTGGTCAACAAAATTATGCCCATGCCGCCCACCCACTCCCCTAAAGCTCTCCAGAACAGGATAGACCTCGGTACGTCCTCGAGAACTGGTATGACAGTCATCCCGGTAGTCGTTAGGCTAGAGAAGGCCTCAAAGTAAGCGTCCAGGGGATGCAAACCCGACACCATGACGTAGGGGATCGAGAAGAGTGCTGCAGCCAAGAGCCATCCCATGCTAGCTATTGCCATCGCTTCCACTATCGTCAGCTTGACGGGAGGCCCCATGCTCTTATAAGTCACGAACCCTACGCACAAGGCGACCGCCATAGGCAAGGCGAAGCCAGGTATGGCGAAGTACTCGGCGTACAACAATGCAATGAATATTGGCAGGACCATTACAAGGCCTACAGCAATGGCTATAGCTGATAGCCCTGAGGCTATGTTCCTCGGATCTATCAACGCCTCATCCGCCTCAACTCTTAATGTTTATATTTTCCTTAAAACAGCTTTTTCCCAGTTATTACTGGGGGTTTCATAGCCTTTGCGGGTCGTAGTCGTGGGCGGCGGCAAGGTCGGATCCTTGCTATCGAAGAGGCTCATAGATGCTGGCCACGAGGTCATAATAATTGACATCGATGAAAGCAGGTGCAGAGTGCTGTCGGAGGAGCTCGACGCGACTGTGATCAAGGGCGATGCGACCAACATCGAAGTGCTCGAGAGCGCAGGCCTCGAGGGGGTCGACGCCCTAGCCGCTGTTACGGGGCACGACGAGGTCAACATCTTAGTCGGCCTGATAGCCAAGGAGTATGGCGTCCCGAGAATAGTCGTGAGGGTCAGCGATAAGAGGCTGGCACGAATGGCCGAGAGGCTCGGGTTGACAAAGGCCGTGGCGCCCGAGGACATAACGGCAGAGCATATAGCTTCCCTCCTCCTAAGGGAGCCCATCTTATCAGAGTTCTCGAAGGCCACGACCCCCAGCGGGACCTTCTCGCTGCTGGAGTTCGTCATCACGTCGAGTTCCTTGGTGGTAGATAGGAGGCTGAGCGAGATACCAGCTGGCGGCGACTGGCTCGTGGTCGCGGTCCTGAAGGACGACCAGTTGAAGCCGCCAGACCCCAGCTTAGAGCTTAAAGAGGGCGATAGGGTCTTGGTATTAGCGCGAGCCGAGGTGGTGGATGACGTTAAGAAGATCTTCGTGGGATGAGCCTGCATGGTAGATCAGACGGTGACCGTTGGCCTACCTGTGCCGAGTCAAGTCGTGGACATGCTCATAATCTTGGCGATATTTGCGTCTGCCTACTTGGTACACAGGCTCATAATAGCTAGGGTCATAGACAAAATAGCGAAGGCGTCGGGCGTCGAGTCAGGCGTGGCCTCTTTCTGGAAGTACGTAGCCCTAGCAATCGTGATGCTGATGGCTGGCGCCTTCTCCACACCTTTTATCGGTGGACAGACGGGCGTGGTGTACTTCGCTATCGGATTGATATTGGGCACGATATTCTTGATGCTAGCTTTGGGGTCGAAGGACGTCTTGGCCAACGCCCTTTCGGGCTACGCTCTCATGGTCTACAAGCCGTTTAGGAGGGGGGACATGGTGGTGATAGACGGCGAGCTCGGCTACGTGAGGGACATAACCGCGGTCTACATCGAGATAGTGAGGGAGGACGGAATATACTACGTACCGAACTCAGAGCTCATGAAGAAGCCCTTCCTCATGAAGCCTCTCGACGCTCTATCCAAGCTGACCATAGACCTCAAAGTTAAGAGTAGCGCAAACGTGGACGTCGTCGAGCAATTGATCAAAGACGCCGTCAAGCAGTGCAAGGAAGTTGTCACGACGCCTGAACCCGAGATCTACTTGAGGGAAATAAGCGGGGGCAACTTGACGATACGAATAGTTGCTAAAGTCGTGAACCCACGAAAGACGCCTCAAATAAGGTCCCAGATATTGAAGGCGATAAAGCACTCCTTTGAAAGCGCGGGGATAGAGCTCCTCTGACAACTCAACGTCACCTTCATGGAACCCTCTGGCGAGGCGGTCTCAAGAGGTTGCCGAGCTTTTTGAAGTTCCTTGATTTCGAATTCGGCCTTAGTTCAAGGCATTGCAGACCGATAAAGCTAACAACCTCGAAAGTCAATTAAGGATTAGAAGCTTGGCGGAGCTTCGGGATATGAAGCCACTTATCGAGAAGGTCAGGAAGAGGGATGGTAGGCTCGAGCCCTTCGACTCCAAGAAGATAACGAATGCGATATACAAGGCGCTGAGGGAGACTGGAGAGGGAGATTACGAGCTGGCCAAGAAGCTGGCGGGCGAGGTCGTTGACCTCTTGAATCAGAAGTTCGCTGGCCAGATCCCGTCCGTTGAAGAAATTCAAGACGTCGTAGAGGAGACGTTGATAAAGCATGGCCTCGTTGACACGGCCAAGGCCTACATACTCTACAGGAGGTGGAGGACCAGCATAAGGGAGACCAAGAGGCTCTTGGGCGTGGAGGATGACTTGAAGCTGACGATAAATGCCGTCAGGGTTTTGGCGAGGAGGTACTTATTAAGAGATGAGCAGGGGAGGATAATCGAGACCCCAGGGCAGATGTTCGCGAGAGTGGCGAAGGCTATAGCGAGGGCCGACGCACTCTACGGGCTGGACCCCGAGAAGTCGGAGAAGCAGTTCTTCCAAGTGATGAGGAATCTCGAGTTCCTGCCCAACAGCCCGACGCTGATGAACGCTGGGACCGAGATAGGCCAGCTGGCGGCGTGCTTCGTCATACCCGTCGAGGACTCCATAGAGGGCATATTCAACGCCCTCAAGTACATGGCGATCATCCACAAGTCGGGGGGCGGGACGGGCTTCTCGTTCTCCAGGCTGAGGCCGAAGGGGGACATAGTTAAATCCACTATGGGCGTGGCCTCTGGCCCCGTCTCCTTCATGAGGATATTCGACGTGGCCACAGAGGTCATAAAGCAGGGCGGCAAGAGGAGGGGGGCCAACATGGGCGTGCTGAGGGTTGACCACCCAGACATCAGGGAGTTCGTAATGGCGAAGAGCGACGGCGTGAGCTTCAGGAACTTCAACCTCTCCGTCGCCGTCACCGATGAGTTCATGCAAGCTGTGGAGGCGGGGGGCACGATAGACCTCATAAACCCCAGGACCAAGGAGCCCGTCAAGACCGTTGACGCTAGAGACCTCTTCGAGCTAATGGTCGACATGGCGTGGAGGTCTGGGGACCCAGGCCTGCTCTTCATAGACGAGATCAACAGGAACAACCCCACGCCCAAGCTAGGTGAGATCGAGGCCACGAACCCCTGCGGAGAGGTGCCCCTACTGCCCTTCGAGGCCTGCAACTTGGGCTCAATAAACCTCTCGAAGGTCGTCAAGAATGGAGACGTAGACTGGGACAAGCTCAGAGACCTCGTCTGGGTAGGGGTCCGCTTCTTAGACAACGTCATAGACGTGAACAAGTACCCGTTGCCGCAGATAGAGCGCATGGTGAAGCTGAATCGAAAGATAGGCCTGGGCGTAATGGGCTTCGCCGAGATGTTGTTAAAACTGGGCTTGCCGTACGACTCCGACGAGGCGCTGGAGATAGCTGACAAGGTAATGGGCTTCATAGCCTCTGAGGGCAAGAAGGCGTCCAGGGAGCTGGCGCTGGAGAGGGGCGTCTTCCCGACGTTCGAGGAGAGCATCTGGAAGTCGAAGGGCTACGACGTGCTGAGGAACGCGACCGTCACCGCCATAGCCCCAACGGGGACCATAAGCATAATAGCGGGGACGTCAAGTAGCATAGAGCCTATATTCGCCCCCGTGTACGTGAGGAAGGCCCTCGGGGGCATAAGCCTCATTGAGGTAAACCCGATGTTCGAGAGGATGATGAGGGATAAGGGCGTCTACAGCCGCGACTTAATAATCAAAGTGGCTAAGACGGGGTCACTGAGAGAGGTTCCAGGGGTGCCCGAAGACGTGAAGAGGCTTATGGCCACGGCCCTAGACATAGACCCAGAGTGGCACGTGAAGATGCAAGCGACGTTTCAGAAGCACGTCGACAACTCAGTGGCCAAGACCGTCAACCTAAGGCACGAGGCTGGCCTCGACACGGTCAGGAAGGTCTTTATGTTGGCCTACAAACTGAAGTGCAAGGGCATAACGGTGTACAGGTATGGAAGCAAACCCGAGCAAGTGCTGTACGTGGGCCTTGAACCCGGAGAAGAGGCTGCCATCACCTTAAGCGTGGACTATCTCGAGCAGTGCCCCAAGGGGCTCTGCTTCGTCTAGGCGAAGCACTATGAAGAGGGGTTACATCCACGTATACACTGGCGACGGTGAGGGCAAGACCCTCACGGCCTTCGGCTTGGCCCTGAGAGCGATAGGCCACGGGTACAAGGTCATAATAGTGCAGTTCATGAAGGGGAGGAAGGACGTGGGAGAGTACAAGGTGAAGGACAGGTTGCAACCAGAGTACGAGATCTATCAGTTTGGCAGGGAGGACTTCATAGACTTAGAAAACCCTCTGCCGATCGACTACGAGCTCGCTAGGAAGGGCCTCGAGCTCGCAGAGGAGGCCTTGAAGAGGAAGCCTAAAGTCCTCGTGCTCGATGAGATAAACTTGGCGGCCGCGATAGGCTTAGTGAAGGTCGAGGACGTGTTAAAGCTCTTGGAGAAGGTGCCCGAAGAGACCGTCGTGGTGCTGACTGGCCGCAGGGCGCCTAAGGAGTTCATTGAAGTAGCCGACTTGGTCACGGAGATGAGGGAGATAAAGCACCCGCACAAGCGAGGAGTCGAGGCCAGGAAGGGGATAGAGTACTAATCGACAAATATTGATGGCGTAAAGCGCCTTAGTGGCACAGAGCTTGCCCTCGCCTCGTTTTTTATCCCCTAGCTCCTATACTAACCTCGGGTCTCAGGTGTCGGGCTATGGTCGAGGTGCTGTACGAGGTCGACGTTGAGGGAAAGAAGCTAAAGCTGGCTAAAGGGGACATTACTGATTTGGAGGTCGACGCAATAGTAAACGCCGCCAACGAGAGGCTGAAGTTGGGTGGAGGGGTTGCCGGAGCCATATTGAGGAAGGGAGGTCCAGAGATCCAAGAGGAGTGCGACAGGATAGGCTACTGCCCCGTGGGAGAAGCCGTCGTGACCGGGGCTGGCAAGCTGAAGGCGAAGTACGTCATACACGCGGTCGGCCCCAGGCATGGCGAGGGCGACGAAGACAATAAGCTCAGGAGGGCCACCCTCAACAGTTTAAAGAGGGCTGAAGAGAAGGGCTTGAGGTCGATAGCCTTCCCCGCCATCTCGACGGGCATTTTCGGCTTCCCGAAGGACAGGTGCGCCGACGTAATGCTGAAGACGATAATAGAGTACTTGAAAGGGAGTACGGGCTTGAGAGAGGTCATAATGTGCCTCTACGACGACGAGACCTATAGGATTTTTGAGGAGAAGCTC
>CAZLVJ010000049.1:0-5883 GCA_964562935.1 uncultured Nitrososphaerota archaeon | reverse complement strand
GTTGTAGGACACTCCGTGGGGCAGGGGCCATATGGACTCGAAGATGTCGAGCTCTAAGTCGTCGACGCCGACGTAAAACACCCCGTCGACTACACACCTAGCGACCAAGCTATGCACCCACTGTTAACGACTCACGGCGGTGAGATAAAGTTAACCGAGGCCTTGAAACGATGAAGCGTAGGCATATACGGTGCACATTTGCGGCCGAAAGGCCTTGGACGAGGAAAGGCGTCACGAGAGTCACTCTCAGTACGCTTGCTAGGACTCAGGCCTTCTACCTAAGGTCCTGGGCCCCTCTTTAGGGATTTTGCGAAGGATGGCGACCTCCGCGCGCTAGCCCGCACCCACAAAACCTCCACAAGCCTCGGGCAAAAAGTTGATAAACTTCGCTCCATTCTATTATCGCCCAGCCACATGTTACTTGGGCCTAGCAATAGCTTTGGTGGAAGAGATGGGTGCTTCGTCTATAGAGAGCTACAGGGAGAGAATTGTTGCCGGGCCCATACTATCTTCTATGGTGAGGCTCGGCCTTCCATTGATGTTAACCGATATAATCTTCCTCGTCTACAACCTCACGGACGCTTTCTGGCTCAGCAAGTTTAGCTCGTACGCTTTGGCTGTTCCTAGGCAGAACTGGCCTGTCTTTCTGACGTTCTTCTCTATACTGTTTGGAGTTTCGAGCGGTGGCCTCGCCATGCTCTCTCAATACGTCGGCGCTAAGATGTACGACAAGGCTAGCGAGTCGTTCTCCAAATTCTTAACTCTTTGCTTATCGACGTCCCTCGCTCTCTTCCTCGTATACAGCTTGACTAAGGACTTCGTGTTTACGTGCTTGGTTCGCGTCCCTCCCGAGATCCTCGAGGACACGTTAGGTTATGCGGAAATAATGTCCTTCGATCTCATAGCTTTCGGGTTTGCTATAGCCGTAAACACGTTGATGCATTCCCTCGGAGACACGAAGACGCCCGCCATCGCAATGGCAATGGGCATGGCCTTGAACGCCGTCCTCGATCCGTTATTCATACTCGGTTACGGGCCAATCCCAGCCATGGGCGCGCGCGGAGCAGCTTTGGCAACCGTCTTAACCAGATTTCTATCGGCCGTCATAGTTCTGTACTTCCTATTTACGAGGTATCGGTATATCAAGGTCAGGCTGACTAAGAGCCTCGATAGCCCATGGCTCAAAACGGTACTCGGGGTCGGCTTGCCAGTGTCCGTCATGACCTTGTCGGACGGGTTCGCGTTCACATTTCACCTGTCCCTCGTAAACATGTTTGGAGCCATCGTGACGACGGCCTTTACCATAGGCTTCATGATCCTCGACATAGCGAACAGTGCCTTCAGGGGGTTTACGATGTCCATTAGCGTAATGGTGGGCCAGAACCTTGGCGCTGGCAACAAAGAAAGGGCTAGAAAGATAGCCCTGACCGCCTCCCACATCCTCGTATTGTTCGTCTCGTGTGGAGCGGTCGTAATCCTACTTACAAGGGGCCACATAATATCCGTGTTCACATCAGATTATTTGATAACGCTAGAAGCCGATAGGTTAATCTCAATAATAGCTTGGATCTTGCCCTCAGTCATGCTATCGTTCTTAGGCATGTCGGTTGGAAGGGGTTCGGGTCACACTATCTTCCCCACTATGGTCAACGTCATAAGGTTTTGGGCCGTAAGAATCGGACTTGGGTACGTATTGGCGTTTGCCTTAGGCATGGGTGTATTAGGGCTGTGGATAGCGCTGGCCCTTTCGGACGTCTTTGGCGGCTTGACTTCATACGTATGGATAAGGTGGGGAGGGTGGGTGAGGCCCATAATAAAGGAGGGGCCCGTCGTTGAGGTGACCCTCAAGACGTCTTTCTGAGGGCTTCCGGTCGAGCAGCTAAGGCCAAAATCCTTGGCACTTCGAGAGGCGTGGCACGACGAGCAGGAGTGCTCCTCTTGGTCAGGCCAGTGCTTGGGATGTGCCTCTAGATCAATCATCGACCTCTTGAGCCGATGTGCTCGACTAAGCTTCCTTTAAAGACAATTGATGGTATGAGGGCATCGATTAATAGGGCTTGGTGCAAAGCTTATAAATTGTGAAAACTAGATGGTTATGATTAAGAAGCAAGGCGTTGGGATGGAGAGGAAAGTGGACGAGCTTAGGTATGCTCCGAGAACCGACCTGTCGGTATTTAACGAATTCGACTTCCCAAGACCGCCAGTAGGAGTCAAATTCCTGTTCTTCAAGCCAGAAGGGATGAGACAGCTACCTCTAGACAAGGAGCTTTCCTTTTGCGAGCTGTTAGTGGAGGCCCAAAACTCGAAAGAGCCCTTTTACTTCTCGAGGGATAATCGTGAGACGTGCGTGGGGAAGTTCTTGCTTGGGATGGAGGAAATGGCCCCCTTCGCTGAAAGCGGGCAAATCGGGCCGAGGTTGGGGATATTTCAAGAGCCTCGCGCTAACTCCGTCCTCTATCAGTACATACCGAGGTTCGAGAGGAACGTCGTTAACTACGTCGCCTTCTCTAGGCTGGACGCGATGTCCTTCGACCCCGACGTCTTGATAATCACTTCGACGACCTCTCAAGCCGAAGTAGTTTTGAGGGCTATGACGTATTCGACTGGCGCTTTGTATACTTCAAAGAGTAGCGTGGTAATGGGGTGCGCGTGGGTCTACATATACCCCTTCATGAAGAGGAAAGTGAACTTCGTAATCCCAGACTTAGTCCACGGCATGAGGGCAAGGAGGCTCTTTCCAGAGGGGTCGCTCCTCATATCGATCCCCTACAACTGGCTACCCATAGTCGTCCAGAACCTCAAGACGATGAAGTGGGAGCTACCCTCTTATCGCAGTAAAGAGCGCTATCTCGAGGAATTCCAGCGAGTCCTCGAGACGCTAGCTAAAGAGGCCGCTAACCCATAATTTAAGCGAATTAATTGCAAGGCTCGTTACGCGCATGGATCGTCTGCCTGAAGATTGTTTCAAAAATGGAGGGACTAAGGTCCGCCGAATTTTATCGCGCCCCTTTAGCGCTCGCCCCGCGGAATTACAGTTGTTGGACTTGCGTGCGCATCACGGACTTGCGTTAAACGATGTCTTGAGCCTCTCGCTCGTGCAGGCTCTATAGCTCGCAAGCTTAAGGAGGTACCACAAGGTCATTGGCCGATGTTCAACGCCAACGGCCGACGTGGTCTGTGGATTTCATATTTCAAGGAAAAAGATGTAAGTGTGTTGCACTAGGGCACGCGCATGGTCTATTGGGAACGAAGCATGCCTACGGCTACGCAGTCCTACTGCGCGCACCTGCTCTCCTTACTAAAAGGAATGCATTGAGCGCTACGGAGAGTATCGCCAATGCTATGAAGGTGTACGCTATGTATTGCCAAGGCACGATCCTTTCGTATTTGTCCAAGAGGGCTTCGTAGCTCGATTTGAGCTCTTCATAGTCATGCTTTAATTCTCTTAGAGCGACATATAAATCGTCGCGTTCAGACTTTAGCTTGTCAAAGCTTTCGCTCAAGAGCGCGTACTTATCACTCAACGATTTGAAGTCCTCTAGCAATTTGTAGTATTCTCGCCTCACGTCAAACTCGAATACGCTCACGATATCGTGGCCTTCGAGGGCGAGCATTTGTCCATCGGACTCAAAGATCACCGTCACCGCGAACACCCAACCGTCCCTTGGATGAATGTTTATCAAGTCTCTAGCATTGAACTCGGCTATTAACACTCTACCGTCTTTAGCGAAGTAGACCCTCGTCGCACGAGCGCCTTCGCAGACAACGCTAACGATATTCTCTAGGCTCAGACTGTAACCTTCAGGGACCTCCACGAAAGCTGTAAAGCTCCCTCCGTCAAGATTTATTATTTTAGGCTCGATCCGCACATCTGCGGGTATCAACTTGACACAGACGAAGTTCTTGGCGTCGTCGATGCTACCATTCCCGACATATCTCGCGACTAGCGGGTATGGAGGTATTGGACGCGTTCTGGCACTCAGGTTCAGTTCAGGGTCGGCTCTTCGATAGCCTATTAGCACGCCAGGTTCGATCCCATTTTCAACCCAATTGACGAGCGCCGAGAACCAGTCAACTTGGCTACAACCAATGCTCCCGACATGAGTCAAGCCTGGAACCATGTAGAGCTTGAAGAACTCTTTTGTGGCTTCCTCACCCATGAACCTCATCACAGACTCGTAATAAGCGATTGATTGATATGGCGTAACGAGCTGATCCGCCCACCCATGCCACATTATGATCTTACCTCCCCTTTCCTTGAATGCCCTCAAGTCAGGGTTGATGGCGTTTAACTTCTCCGCCAGCTCAGGTCTTAATTTAAATGGGTCGACGTCGAAGTCGAAGGTCCTCCAGTCCCAACCCGGGCCGAAGCGAGGCTCCGTGGCCATGTACTGCCATAGGCTCCCGCCAAGATTTAATGCGAGGTTGGGCTCTCCGCAGACCCAAAATGCCCAATTGCTCATTATCCCTCCGAACACATGGCGCATTAAAGCCTCGCCTCCTGGAGGTGTTCCGTAAAAGAGTTGAAGCCCCCACGACGTCTTCGGCCCCTCATAAATTTTTGATAGACTCTCTCTTTGTTCGTAGGTGAAATGGTCAGAGTATGGAGGTACAGCGAGGTCAATCGTAGGATCGAAGAAGGCTAAACAGGTACGTGGATCGTCGATTAAACCATCCACTAAGCCGTCAATGCTGTCACATTTTTCATAAACAGCTTTCGCCAGCAAAGGAAGAATAGAGATGGGAATAGCCCCCGGACCAAGTAATGCAACCTTTGCGTTCCATATATCTTGTAAAGCCTCCCACGTTATGTTGAGCACAGGCATCCCGATGACCATGCCGTCAAAGTCCTCGGGGAACATCTGAGCGATTTTTAAGCCCTCTCGTCCTCCATTAGATGCCCCAACGAAGTAAGAGTATAGCGGTTCGGTGCCGTAATATGCTTTTATGATCTTCTTTGCTAAGACTGCGGTTTCATGAGTGGCTCGATAAGCATAGTCCTCCTCTTTACGCTCCCAGTAAGGATTAGGTTCGTCCCTAATTCCAGGGATAGGATCTGGGTATGCAAATGTGGCACCGGGCTCCTTCGTTGCATTGTGGCCTTGATTGTTTGCCCCCGTTGCATAGCCTAGCTTTAAAGCGGGCAACATATCAGCTTCCCGAAGAACTCCTCCTAAACCAGCGCCTCCTACCTGGTAATATCGACCATTCCACTTTGAAGGTATTGGAAGCTTGATCACAAAACGCGTTTCGGGCCATATTATCCCCTCTATACGGACATGTTCAGGAACATCGGGAACACCTGTTATCAACTCTGCCGATAGTATTGTTACAGGCCTCCCTTCGGTGTCGGTTAGTCCTAGTGATTCAAAGAATTCCTTTAGGTTAGTTTCAGATGAAACTGGGCGGCTCGGAACGACAGCCGTAAGTAGCATTAAAGTACATATTACGACTACTACTTTCCTATTCATCATGGTTATTCATCAAATAATAAGGTCGTTTTGATTTTTATATATAAAACTTGCGACGAGGGATTTCCGCGCGTGTATCACCCCAACTTGGTCAATGACACCTCTCTCCTTTAAGGTACGTGGCCAAGGTCTAGACAACGCTTGAGGCTTTGAAGAGCGACTTGTCCGTGTCGCTCTTCAATAACTCGTGCCTTGCTTTTATTATTCGAGGGTCTTCCTTGTAGGCTATCTTCATGAGCTCATGATGCTCTTCGCATTGACCTCATCGAATCAGTTGAGGCCTCACGCCTTGCCCGTGAGGCCGCATCGGCCTGGCAAAGCGTTGATTCGACAGAGGAAAATGTTGCACTACAAGAGGTGGTGCGGCCGCCGGGATTTGAACCCGGGTCGCAGGCTCGGGAGGCCTGTGTCC
>CAZLVJ010000048.1:0-5965 GCA_964562935.1 uncultured Nitrososphaerota archaeon | reverse complement strand
TATTTAGCCAGCTCACGCCCAAGTACATGGCGAAGCCGGGATCCCTCGCCCACTCTCCAGCCCTCCTGCAGCCCAGCCTCTCCGCGACCCTCGCGACCCTCTCGGCGAGGGCGCGGCCTACGGCCAAGGCCCTCTCCTTGAAGGATTTCGCCTTAAGAGCATCAACTACCTTCGAGGCTATCGACCTGAGGGCCTCTTTCAATCGGGGGCTCCTCACCCTCTCCACGACCCTTATCGTCAAGTCGACCACGGCCCTCTCGACGACGTCGAGGACCTTGAACCATAAGCCCTTCCTGACGGCCATCGTCTTCAGCCTGACGAGGGCCTCTCTGTTACTCACATCGAAGAAGGTGAGAAGCTCCAAGGCTTTCGGCCTGCTCTACTCCTAAAATTTGCCCTCGTTTTAAGGATTTCTACAAGCCCACGCTCCTGTCTCTCGCCGCTACCCAATGTATCTAGAGGCCTGATTACCAGTTCCGTTGGGCCGGAGCTCTCCAAGAGCTCGAGGGCCCTCTACCCCCCTTCAGGCTCAGCCAAAACCGAGGAGCAATCCCGCATCCTCTACGACCGTTGAGAATGGCTTAGGTCGAAGAATTAGAGGACGAAGACCGCGTAGCGCAACTCAGCCCAGACCCTCGTTACTGTGCCCTTTAGATCTTTAAGCGACCTGTCGGCGATAGCCCTCAAGCTAAAGTTCAAGGCTCTTCTTCAAAGACGAGGTCGTCGCACCTCCCTTGCAAAACTTATCCACATAGTGCTTAGTTCCCTTCTGGAGGATCGGTCCCTTAAGTACGCGACGAACTTCTCGTCGCCCGCGAAGCCCTCACAGAGCTTGACGGCGTGGGCTATGCCGAGCGACCGCCTTGGCTAGCGTAGATCGTCCTCTCGCTGAGGAAGGGGCAGTCCTTGTAGCGCCCTCGGCAAGCTCGGGTAGGCTTCACTCGACGCCTGGCTATTCTTAGTGCCGCTCGAGGGCGTGGCCTCAAGCACATACTAATTAGTGAGCTTGTTGACGATCGGCATTGGCTACTTGATGCAACTGAAGGTCAGTGGTCTCGGCCTCGTCCCAGCTCCGCTGTGCAGGCTCACGTCTTTCACAGTAACAACCCCGCTTAATCTCTCCTCGACCTCGAAGCGGCTTCACTGGCTAGCGTGTACGGTCTTGGTGAAGGGCTCGCACTTGTCTAGGGACTTGGCTAAGTCCATCAACTTGACGTCCGAGGGCTTAAAAATATGGTCATGCTTTTGTTATTTTAAGGATTATGAGTGAGGGCATGAGATGGAGCGCAATCGAAGCCACAAAGTCAGATTTACTAAGCATGCTCGCGAAAAGTTTGAGGTTCTAAAGCGCTACGGCTTCGAGATAAGCGAGGAGGAGGTCATTAGGACTATTCGAGGCCCTGCACGCGTAGACAGGAAGGGCTCTCAGTACTTTGCCATCAAAGCCACAAATGCAGAGCACGCTTTAAGGGTCGTTTACGAAGAGAGAAAAGATCATCTGCTAGTTATAGCCTTCTACCCGGTGAGGCGAAAGCGATTAAGAGAATGAGCTGGCAAGCTATGGTCTCGAGGGCGCGAGACTGGATCAGGCAGGCCAAGAGAAACTTGGCGTCAGCGATGGCCAATTACCGAGAGGGCCTCTACGAGGAGGCATGCTTCGAGTCGCACCAAGCCGCAGAGAAGGCCGTCAAGGGGCTCCTGAACCACCTTCACAAGGAGAGGAGAGGTCACTCAATAACCTTCTTGCTCTCAGAGCTGAAGGGCGAGATGGAGGTCCCGAGCGAGGTCAAGGAGTGCGCCTCCTTCTTGGACAAGCACTACATCCCGTCTAGGTACCCCGACGTCTTCGACGAGGGAGCCCCCATGGACTACTACACCAAGAGGGACGCCGAGGACTGTATCAAGTGCGCTGAGAAGATATTAAGGTGGGTCGAGGGCATTGTTGGAGAGGCTGAAGGACCTGGCTGAGAGGTTAAGGAGCTACGGAGTGAGGCTGATGATGCTGTTCGGGTCGAGGGCGAGAGGCGACTACACCGAGGAGAGTGACGTGGACTTGTTGGTGGTGGCCGACGAGCTCCCGAAGGACCCTAGGGAGTCCTACGCCATAGTGGCCAGCCTCGCAGGCCCGAGAGTCACGCCTACGTGCTTCAACACCGAGTCCTTCATGAAGAAGCTGGAGGGCGAGAGCACCCTAATCATGGAGGTGCTGGAGGACGGGAAGGTGGTCTACGCCGACGAGAGGTTCCTCGAGGAAGTGATGGCGAGGTACCGAGAGGTCAGGAGGAGGTGGACTAGGAATGGCAGGACATGGAAGAGGTTGGGCGAGGTCCGGTGAGTCGCGAAGTGGTAGGCTCGGATGCGTAGCATCGCTATGCCTCGCTCCTCAGCTCAAACTTGAGGTTTAAGTCTATTAGGCGTTCAAAGTCCCGGTCTCTCGTCACCAGGGTGAGGCTGTGCGCCATCGCTGTGGCCGCTACGAGTGCACCGGCGTCGGACATCACCTGTCCCCTCCTACTAAGGGCCGTGTAGATCTCACAATACTTCAGGGTTACATCGTTGTCTATACCCAACACGCTATAAGCTTCCTCAACGAGCCTCTTAACCTTGATCCTCTTCTCCTCGGGCGTCCCTCTCAGGACCTCAATCAACGTGATGGCCGATACCGCTCCTCTCTCGAAAACGCCCCTCCGGAGTTGCTCTATGAGGGGCGCTCGTGTCGAACAATTTCATCTCAACACAAACCCCCTCCTGAACTCCTCGCTGGACTTCGAGACTCTCTCTCGATGTCTTCTGGGTCGAGAGTGCGCCTCAGCTCCTCGAACGCTATCCTGGCTTTGAGCTCTTTGAGCTCCGTTACGAGACTGAGCAAGTAATCGCTGCAATCACGATCTCCCTTCTCTTTCTCGAGCATCTCCTTAACATCCTTTAAAACCGATATGGTCGCATACTCTTTCACTATATCACCTAATCATTATATTACGTAATTGCTATAGTTGTTTTATTCAACCCCTCTTTATAATGCTTGCAGGATTACTAACTCAATGCTGTCGGGCTTGGCGAGCGCCAACAGCTCATGCACGAGAGGTAGGCGGTAAAGTGTTATTAAGCATTCAGACGATTTTACAGGTCGGTGGGGCTCTTGCAAGAGCCCTCGAGCGTCGACACCAAGCTCAAGGAGTGGCTCGAGTACTTCAGGGAGGCCAAGGAGGTCAGGAGGAGGTACGCGAATTGGGAGTTCATAAGGTCCCAGCCGCCCAAGATAAGGGTGGCGCTGGAGTACTACGTGGAGACAGGCGACTTCCGGACAGCGGCCAAGATGGCAGACATGGCCGTCGATGAGTTCGTGGACATGGCCAAGGACCAAGCCAACATACCTTCGACTGACTAGGCAGAGGGTAACGGGCAGGGTAACGGGCCTTGCCTCTAAGCGAATGACGAGGCCATCCTCGAAAAAGGCGAGAACGACCTCGAGGTGAACCCATCGAGACTACCAGACCTTTCGAAGAGCGAGGCTAGCTGAAGAAGAGAAGGTAGCCTCCTTCAGGGCCGACGACCTCTAGCTGGCCTGTGAGCGGATTGGGCTTGAGCCCCAGGGTTTCGAGGGCGTATACCCCCACTATGGGCGTGGGGACGTCGAGCTCGGCCACGAAAGCGGGCCCCCTCCTGCCCTCGGCCTCCACCTCTGCCAAGTAGAGCTTCGCCTTAACCCTCCTCTTGTCTGCAAGGGTCAGCTCCACGCTAAAGGGCGTCTCGAAGAGTCCTATCTCGGAGATGGTCTTGGGGTCCACCACTATGTAGGCCGACCCGGTGTCGACCAACGCCCTAACGCTCTTCGAGAGCCTCCCTCTGAGAATGAGGTCTACGTAGACGTAGCCCATCTCAACCACTCTCTCAACTCTACGAGGCTTATATATTCCTTCCATCACATAGGGCTAATCGATCTGGGGCTCCAACCCCGAGGAAAGAGCACTCCGACTTTCCGCTTAGGGGGCCTTCGGTTGTGAGCAGTTATCGAAGAAGTCCTTAGACCGAGATCACATCCCCACGTTGTTTAGCAATCTCTGCTTGCGCAACATCTCGCTGTGGCCTTCGCTTTCCCCCTAGAATAGCCCTCTTCGCGCATTATCAGCTTCGTCATGACTGATGCGTTGATCGTCTCCCCACCCCATCATGGTCGCTACGAAGCTTGTCGTGCTCGTCATCGACCAACACTTCAAAGGCGATGAAGGGACCTCACGGTTACAGCAACAGTATCCTAGTCTCCTTAAGCTTGCCAGTCGTCGGGTCCACCGTCAGGCCCAAGGCATCCAGGGTCAAGACGCCTATCAAGACGTCCTTAAGCTCCTTCGATATGAGTATCGGGGTCACGCCTTGTTTGCCTTCGACCTCCACCAACGCGAAGCTCTCGTCGAGGTCGGCGTAGCCCTTGGCCGTTTCAACCCTCTTCTTGCCGACCACCTTGAGGCCCAACTTCTCATGGATCCACGAGGGCACGACGGTGAACGTCGCGCCAGTATCGACGAGGGCCACAACCTTGACGTCCTGGCCCGTGAGGGGGTTAGTAATTTTTGCCTCGACACATATGTGGTCCATTCAAATCCCTAGCCTTAGTAAAGTGAGGAGCTCATATAAGCATGTCCACAGCGACTCCTCGACTTCGTCTGCCACTTCATGGGCTTGTGATGGCTTAGTGCTATGTGAGGCCTTAGGTCCACCCGCTCCCCTTTTGCATACCTTCGTCCACGACCTTCAAGACCTCCACGAGCACAAGGCCTGCGCTTTGAGTGCTCACTTCAGCAGAAGGCATTGCGACCAATGGCCTAGCCGGAGCACAATATGCTGCTCTTGAGCCTCTCGGCGGTCGCGATGAGTTCCATAAGAGCCCTTGCGTGCGACCTCAAGATCTCGCTCTCGCTAGTCTTAGCCACGTGATCGAGGGCCTCCTTGAGCAACTCGTAAACTCGCTCGTCGTACTCCAGCTCGACGTCCATAGCCCCGCAGAACAGCCCGAGGGCTCTCACCGTCAGCCCAGCGCTAGCACCCCTAGACTCCAAGTACTTCTCGACCTCCTCTCGAAGCATGAAGCAACTCCCATAGCTCATGCTGTGGATCCAGCGCCCGAAGACCCTGCTGGCCTCTCTGAAGCTCTCCGCGTCGCCTCCGCGCTCCCTCCACCAATCGTTCACGACCTTGACCATCCACGAGACAGTCATGGTGTCCCCTCCCAAAACGTCAGGCTTGATAGCTCAAGTCGCCGGTTCCTCGCCAACAACCCCCTTTGAGGGGCCAGCATCGATTAAAAGCCCAACTCATGTTCTCGCCTCAGGCCTCCCCGGCTTCCAAACCTCTGCCCCGACCCTGAAGGTCCCATTAGCGCTCACGCCCAGCCCTTGCTTAAAGAAGGTTAAGCGACTAATAAACCCGGCAGTTAAATGTCGAACCCCTCGGCCGAGGCGCGGCAGAGCTTTAAGGTCGGCCCAGCCAGGTGCTCACGGGAGCAGGTCTAGCCGTGCGCAGCCCAAGACCCCTCCGAGGCTATCGCGTAGGCCTAGAGCACCTCCTCGAGCCTTACAGGAGCGTCGTGGGCAAGCTCCTTGAGGGCTTGCTAGCTACGTGGGGCGAGAAACTGGTATCGCTCGTCGTCTTCGGCTCGGTCGCTCGCGGCGAGGCTAGGGAGGACAGCGACATAGACGTACTGGTTATAGGCGCCGACCTACCGAGGCAGAGGTTCAAGAGGCAGGAGCTCTTCGAGATAGCCGAGCGATTTGTAGAGCCCCTGATCGAGGGCCTCCGCTCGAAGGGGTTCGATATGGACTTCTCCCCAGTGATCTTGGACGTCGAGGAGGCGCGGAGGCGCAGGCCGATATACTTGGACATGGTGATGGACGCAGTCATAGTGTACGACAGGGAGGGCTTCTTCGAGGGAGTGCTTAAGGGGCTGGCCGAGAGGCTCGAGGCCCTAGGA
>CAZLVJ010000047.1:0-6119 GCA_964562935.1 uncultured Nitrososphaerota archaeon | reverse complement strand
TCAAGGCCGCGTAGACCAAGCCCCTCACGAGGTAGCCCGTGTAGCTCTTCTCCTGAGCCCTCACCTCTTGCTGAGCCGCCAGATGGACGTCGACCTGGACTATCATCTCTCGATTCTCTCTTGGCGAGGCCAGGGGCTTACGAGCCCTAAGGGCTCGGGATTACCCGTTCTAGAGCTCCACGCCCCTCCATTAATATAGCTTACCGCGAGGACCTCTTTGACTCAAACCAGTCAAAGAGCCTTCGCAAGAGGTTGGCGATCACAAGGCTAGTAGATAGAGACGTCGATGACTGCGAGCTCACTTGGGCTTAAATCCTATCCACGACCTATCGCGAAGTAGTCCAAGTCTGAGCTACGCCCTTGCGGTCGAGCTTCGATTACTTTACTGCCCTCCTCACGGCCTCTCTGTGCAGGGGGCTCTGCCAGGCGACGTCCCTTCCAATGCCCAGCTCTAAGTCCCTCTCTGGCGGGGGCTCGTCTATCCAGAGCTTAGCCCCCCTCGGGTACAAGTCGTAGACTATGAGGTTCTTGGCTATTAACTCCTCCTTGAGCTCCTCGGGGAAGCCCTTCTCGAATAGGCCGTCGGGGTCCTCGACTATCTCCCTCAGGTGTTGACTCCACTTCTTGGTAAGGTCCCTCAGTCCCTTTGCCCTGATGAGGCCCTCAACGACTTCGTCTACGTCCCACCCGGCCTCGTAAAGCTGGGCTAGGACCCTCGGATTACCGCCTGTCAGCCTCCATGCATCTTCTAGCCTCGGCTTGGGGCCTGGTATCCTCTCGTACAGCTCCTCGAAGCCCCTCTTGCTCATGTTCCACATGGGCATGGTCTTGGCCCAGAGGTGCCTCCCTATCTCCCTCCTCGAGAGCCCCTCGCTAGTGGCAGCTATGGCCACCATCCTCTCGCAGCCCTCTCGAGGGTACTCGACTAAGCTCAGCAACGCCTTCACGTAGGTGGCCGCCTTGTCTATTCCGACGGCTTGGAAGACGTCGTCCACTAAGATGGCAACCCTTCCCCCCTCCACCTGCTAATCAACCACTTGACCGCCTCTATAGCGAGGGTGGCGAGCTTGACCTCGGCTACTCCAACCGCCTCAGAGGCAGCTTCAACGAACTTCTCCATGAGCTCCTTAACGTCGGTGCGAGCGGCGAAGTCCCTTCGCATAGGGTCCACGTAAATGGCCTCAAAGCCCATCTCCCGCAAGGTTTCGACAGCTTGCTTAAGCCAAGCCGTTTTACCGCACCCCTCGGGCCCGAAGACGACTATCGGGAACCTAGTGCCCTTTTCAGCGAAGCCCTCCACTTGCTCGAGGGCCCTCTGCCTATCGCAGAACTCGACCTCGACGTCGCTCGCAAATGTCAGCTTGACCCTCTTCACTTAGCCCCCCTCGACCCTCGCAAGGGCCCCTTCACGGCTCCACGGGCTCGCAGACCCTCGTGACACTTAAGCCTTCAAGAGATTTTAAACATGGCAGCCTCCACAGCGAGCTTCACGACTTAGCGAGAGCTTCTAAGATGACGACGACGCCAACTAGCGCTAAGATCCACGGCCAGAACAAGTCGAAGTAAAACAAGGTCGCGAGGCCTACGAGGAAGACTCCGCCGCTTATCGCGTGAACAGTCTTCTTTCGCCCCTCTTCCCTGTTAGCCCTCTTCTCGCTAGACACGGCCACCACTAGAGGTACTCGAGAGGGCCCTTTATAATGCGTTCGGCTCACGAACGTCGTGACGTCAATGAAGCCCATAGCCTCCGTCGGCCGAGGTCAAAAGGCCTTGGTCGAGCTGAGCTCTCGCAGATTTATAAGGCCCTGCGAGGGCACTTAACTTGATGAGCGTGAGGCCGAGGGTGGGGCACATATATCGACTCAGGCGAGGGAGGATAGGGCACATATACCTCTTGAGGCGTCCGAGAGACCATGGCCGTGAGGGTCAAGCTCAGGCTTAGGTCTAGGATCTCGGGGGAAGTCGCCGAGGTCTCGGCCCTCATAAACACGGGCTTCGAGACCGAGAGCCCCCAGTTGCTGATCCCTGTACGGCTGGCGAGGCAGCTCTCGCTCTACCCACCGCCCCCCACGTCCAGCGTGGTGGAGGTCGGGACTGCTGGCGGGCCGTCGAGAGTCTTCTTGGTCGGGAATGCGGTTGACGCGTGGGCCGTGACCGAGGACAGAGAGGTCGGCCCGAAGCTCGCCGACGTCATGATATCACCGATCGAGGAGGAGGTCCTGGTGAACGACAAGCTGACCGAGGAGCTCGGCATAGTCTTGCTAGCCCCCGGCTCGGGGAAGTGGAGGTTCGTCGACGACCCGATCGACAAGGTGAGGAGTAGCGAGAGGCCTCAGTACTGGTGAGGGCCTTGGAGCTCATAACCCTCGTGATATATGACATCCCCGACGACGACCTCAGGCATCAAGTGGCCAAGTACTTGAAGTCCAAGGGCCTCAAGAGGATTCAGAAGAGCGCCTTCGCAGGGCCCCTGACCTCCGCTCAGAGGGCCGAGCTCATAGCTGGCCTGAAGAGGTTGATAAAGGGAAGGGAGGCCAACATACAGGTGTACCCGCTGACGCCAGCGAGCTTCAATCAGCGAGTGGTCTTGGGGGTCGAGCTGAAGTACGAAGAGGAGGAGCACGTGATTTAGCACGAGACCCGTCAATCGAGCTAGCGAATTGAATGCCTCCACGTCCCTTGACGGCCTCAACTTCTTTTCACGAAACCCGCAAATTCCCTTAGAGGCCAGGGGACCTCTCGTAGAGGGCCATTAAGCCCCTTCGCGTAGCCACGGCAATGGTCGCGTCGTTGAGTCCTTGACCTCATTCACCAACAACTCGACGACTGCGTGCCAAGCCGTTAAGGGCCTCGCTCACGGCAGACGAGCCACTCCTCATCGACGTCTGGACAAGGACTGAGCATGCCGCTATCTAAATTAACTGTCGTACACATGTTTAATTGGTGGTCGAGGTGGGACTGGCCTTCGCCGACGTCGAGATCAACGGCGTCAAGTTCAGGGCGCTAGTGGACACGGGCTTTAACGGAGACGTGCTGGTCAGCAAGGCAGTCGCCGAGAAGCTAGGGCTGGTGACAATCGGGGAGTCCGAGAGGAAGACCGTCGACAACAGGGTCGTTAAGACCAAGGTGTCTTACGGCAAGTTGAAGGTGTTCGGCGCTGAGAGTTACGTGCTGATAGAGGTCGTGGAAGAGATGCCGCTCGACGTCTTGATAGGGGTCAGGGCCCTCGAGGCCCTCGGCTTCGTCGTCGACCCCTCGACTGGCACTCTCAAGCGGGTAGGCTTAATAGCCGTATAACGGTGAGCTCCTCCGAAGGTCGAAGCCTCACCGCAAGTGTCGTGAGGGCTAGTGTAAAACCAGAAGGGGCTCGTCTAAGGATCCTCCTTTCGTAATTGGCCGTGCTAGTGGAACTTGAGCGTAAATTAAAGGAGTCTTGAGGGTGTTACGCGACATCCCAGAGAACCGGGCCGAGAGCTGTCGGCATGGCTTCAGCCCTTTGGTGAGCAGGGAGTAAAGGTCTTGAACGAGCCAGGCCTGAAGTTTTGTGGGCGTGCACATCTCTTAAGGTGCTTGAGGACTCCTGACTGCGAGGAGAGCGGCCCTTGGCCAAGGGTCAAAGGATGAGCCTTAAAAAGAGAAAGGGGAAGAGAAGGGAGGTGAAGGCCTTGCTTCAGCTCGCCTTCGCCGGGAGCTTTAAAGCCGCCCCAGCCGCTATGCTAAGCACTCCGGCTATGAATTGTAACACGACCATGACCCAGCCGAAGGCTAGAATGGGCCCTAGCGTGGCCCAGAGACCCCCAAGCCCCGGCGCCATTGACCTAGTCATCGACGCCACGGCCTCTAACGCGCTCGTCACGAAGATCATGCCAAATATCCCGAGGAGGCCGGTTATCAAGAACACTAGGCCGATTGCTATTAGCGCCGCCCTCAACAACTTACTCATTTACGACACCAAATCTTGTGTAAGGCTTGGAAAAACTTATAAGGCCTTCGCCAGGGCTTCTTCGCCTTAGACGAGCTCTATACCAAGAAAGGCTGAAGGCCCTCGAAGCCCGTCGTCAGCCTCTAATCGTCCTCATCCGCGCTGTAAGGCCGAGCTCAAGAAGTCCGAGAGGACCTCGACGCCTTTGACACTGATATTCCTCAGCGCAGAGGTTCCTTGCAAGGCCAGCCTGGCCAAGTTCAATTCGACGAGGAGCGAGGCCGAGCTCGCCGCCGATAGGAGCTCGATTAGGGGCTTAGGTGTGGTCGCCCCCGCCTCCACCAAGTGGACGAGCAATAGGGCCTCCACGATGCTGATCCTCTCCTTTATCTCGTGAAGGCGCTCTAGGACCTCGTTTACCTCGCTCCTCGCCCTCGTGAGTAGCTCCTCGAGCCTCTTGCACGCCCTCTTGAGAGATGCCAGCTCCTCCCTCAAGCGCGCGCTCAGGGCGCCGTCCCTCACACGGCCCCTTCAAGCTAGCGAGGTCGGCCTGAGCTATAAAGCACCCGACTCTTCACGCCCTCAGACGTGCTCTGCGAAGCCCTGCGCGTTGCAATCGATCAGGGCCGAGAACCTCGACAATGCCCTGAATCGCTGTCGGCCCTCGCACATTGCCACGTCCTTCACGGGGCGTAGCTTTAAAGTCTGGGCTACCACACTTACGTCATGCGTAGTGGGAGCCTAGGAGAAGTAGAGCTCCTGAAGAGAAGAGCGACTTCCTTCCTCGAGTTAGCGAGGTACTCGTTGCAGAGGGGCCTCTACGACGTGGCCGCGTTTAATGCTGAGCAGGCAGCACAACTCTACTTGAAGGCGACGCTCCTCGAGCTGGTCGGGGACTTCCCAAGGACTCACTCGATAATATTCTTGCTGAACGAGCTCAAGCGAGTAGGCGGCAAGGAGGTCGAGGACTTCGTTAGGGAGAACAAGAGGGGCCTCCACGTCTTGGAGGACGCTTACCTAACGAGCAGGTATTTTTACAAGCTCTTTGACAAAGAAGACGTGGAATACCTAGTCTCACTCGCCGAGAAGGTGATGGACCTCTGTGAGAGGCTTAGACGTGGCTTGGGAGAGGGCTAAGGTTCTTAGGAGCTGGAGGGGCTGGCTCGAGAGGATCGTAGGGGCGAGCAGAGAGGTCCTCTCCTCTAAGTTGATGGGCGTCTACCTCTTCGGGAGCGCCGTCACCGGAAGTCTTGTGGCCGCCTCTGACGTCGACGTGCTGATAGTCGCGAAGGACCTCCCGAGGGCCGCGCTAGCTAGGTCGCAGATAAGGGCTGAGATAGAGGAGAGGGCTGGCCTCCCTCAAGTCCACCCGTTTGAGATTCACTTGGTGGACCTCGAGGAGGCGGAGATCTACTTCAAGCACATCAAGAGACTAGTGAAGCTGTACGAAGGCGAGTCGGTAGAAGTCGGGAGAAGGGCCAGCGGAGAGCCCGCTTGACGACCACGGCTCTGCTTGTAAGAGCACCCCGTGGTAACTTCCTTCACCTCTCCTCGGGCCTCCAACGACCTTCCTTGCAACTTCGAGCGCGTGCCCGATGCATTTCAGCCCTCAAGCGGCCTCGTCTGCGGAGCGCTTCTCGGCAAGGCGATGTTGCGCTCGAGCCGAGCGCTACAGCCTCGACTTCGATGACCCCTCCTATTGGCGAAACCTCCGCCTTGCATATTGACCCCTCCTTGCCGTGGTCGAGGGCGCTCACTACAGGGAGAGGGCGAGTTGGCCAAAAAGTCGAAAAGCCCTCACGGACGAAGCGCATCGCATATATGCCGCCCCCGACAGGTTTAGCGCGTGGCAGTTCGATGGAGCTCGCAGACCTGAAGGCGAAGGCCCTGGAGCTGCTGAGAGAGGACGCCGAGTTCCGGTACGCCGTAGCTGGCATGCTCGGCTTGGACGAGATACTCCGCAGGCTTGAGAAGCACGACGAGAAGTTCGAGGAGCTGTTGAAGAGGCTGGACAGGCACGACGAGATACTCGAGAGACATGCGCAGGAGCTCGCAAAGCTCAGGGAGGACTTCAACAGGATGCTCGAGGTCATAACGCAAATGCAGGAAGAGCAGAAGAGGCTTCGCGAGAGCTACGACAGGCTAGAGAGGCGCATAGACTCCTTAGAAAGCGCCATGATAAGCGGCTTCGGGGAGA